>NZ_AZUK01000001.1:1522500-1807500 GCF_000527035.1 Tolumonas lignilytica | reverse complement strand
AGGCCTGCCGCCAGCGTTCAATCTGAGCCATGATCAAACTCTTCAATTAAAGTTTTGGCTCAATGAATGACTTGTCTTTACAGACACTTCGTATCATTGATTAAATTTTTTCAATCTAATCAATCTACGCAAGTGCCCACACAGATTGCTTGATATGTTGTTAAAGAGCGTGGCTGTTAGGCCAGGGAGGCGAATCATACGCTTTCCCTCTTCGTTGTCAAGCGGCGTTTATCACAAACGGCTTGGCAACTTGAATCTTTACTGAGTTAACGTGCTGAATCTCAACTCGTTGCGGCGTCTGCCGTCTCAGTGGGGCCGCATTATAGGGGCCCGTTCTTTTTAGGCAAGCGCTTTTTTGATGTTTTTATGATTTTAGTAGTTGTTCGGCGAATTTTTGCACGTTTGCCCAATTTGTGAACTCAATATCATGGGTTGTATCTGTACTGCCGCCGGTTATCCACATAATGAATTGAATAATTCGTTTCTGCCACCAGTTATAACGCGAGTAACGTAGTGCCCCCGCGAACACTGCAACATGCTGTGGTGTCCATGGTGATTGTTGCAACCATTTGCGTGTATAGAGGTTGGTTTCTGGTGTGTTTTTTTCTGGTTTTCTTGCGACAAGGTTAACAGCAACGAAAGCCGCCTCTTTTTCTTTTAATGCCATGTGGTGTTGCTTAATAAATTGATTAAGACTGGGATGGAAATGCCCATAGCGGATCGAAGCTGCAATCAGTATTTTGTCATAGGATGCAAGCTCTACGACGGGCTGAGTATGTAAGTCATAGACTTCGGCTTGCCATTCTGGAGCTGCATTTAATATAGCCTCTATTATTTTACGTGTTTGCCCTTCTCTTGTTGAATAGAGCACCAGTATTCGTTTTGTCATCTATTGGGTCACCCAGCAATGTTCTTTTCAGTTATAGCTAATTCATATCAGAAATTTTTCTATTTTGTCATGTTTGCAATAATCAGTTCGATTTGGAACCGGTTACAGATACAAATGGCAATTTATCCCTACCTTCTTTGGCGTTTCCTTGCTTTTTTGCAACATAATGTGTTCAATCCTTGCATCGTTAGTTGATACGAAGGTTATTCATGGCAAAAGGCAAACCAATTCTGATAGTAGATGATGATCAGGAGATCAGGGAGTTGTTAAAAGAATATCTGACCCGGGCTGGGTTTGATGTCTTAACTGCTTGTGATGGTGTTGAAATGTATCAGCAACTGGCGCAATCAACACCCGAGCTCATTATTCTGGATATCATGATGCCTGGTGATGATGGGTTTAGCCTTTGCCAACAGATCCGACGCAAATCTCAGGTTCCAATTATTATGCTGACCGCCGCATCTGATGAAGCAGATCGCGTGATTGGTCTGGAACTCGGTGCTGATGATTATATTGCGAAGCCTTTTAGCCCTCGGGAGTTGATGGCTCGAATCAAGGCGTTATTACGTCGCGCCGAATTCCGTCAGCCCGAAAAAGAAGTGGTTTCTGGCCGCAAGTTGAAATTTGCCGGATGGACGCTTGATACCAGAACACAATTGCTCACCTATGAGGATGGTTCAGGTATCGATTTAACGGGGAGTGATTTCATCCTGCTACATCTGTTTTTACAGCATCCAGGGCAGATTTTAGATCGCGACATGATCAGCGATGCGACCCGGGGCCGTGAATCCCTCCCCATGGAACGTGGCATTGATGTTCAGATTAGCCGTTTACGACAAAAACTGGGCGATAACGGTAAAGGCCCCCGCATCATTAAAACGATTCGTGGGAGTGGTTATATGCTGATTGCTGATGTTGAGCATGAAGATTAACCGCGTTAGTCGTTTTTTCCTGTTATTTTATCCGCGCTCGTTATTGTCGCGGATGTTATTGTTACTGCTACTCGCCATTGTTCTGGCACAAAGCCTTATTTCTGGTATCTGGATGCAGCAACTGGAAAAGCGCGAACTGGATGGCATGTTGGCTGCCACACGAGATCTCGCTAATTCCGCTGCAGCCACGGTCAGCTTTTTTAAATCGTTACCATTACAGTACCGCCCAATCGCTTTGGATCAACTGCGTAATATGGGAGGGAGCCGATTTTTTGTTTCCTTAAATAAACAAGAGATCAAGCTCAATGCGATTCCCAACAGCTTCAAAAAACAGTTGGTATTGAAAGAAGTCAATCAAACTCTGTTGCATAAACTCGGGCAAAGTATGCAGATTAAGGCTGATTTTTCTTATCCCGCTGATCTGCACGTGTTTGACAACCAAACGTTGCTCTCCGACATTCCACCTTCTTGGTCGCGTTATACCTTACTCATGGAGCCTATCAATCCGCCTATTCTGGTGACGCAGATCCAGTTAGATAATGGCGAATGGTTATATCTGGCCGCGTTACTTCCGGCACCTTATATGTCGCTGGATGAAAATGTGGTTTCTCCGCATCAGTTCCGTTTTATCATCTTACTGACCATCATTTTATTTCCGTTTACTTTTGCTTTAGTTCGCTGGCAAACCCGTCCCTTGCGCCACCTGGCTGCCGCAGCCGTCAGTTTGGGTAAGGATATCGACCAACCCCCGTTACCCGAAGCGGGAGCCAGTGAAGTTGTCGCCGTAACACGTGCCATCAATATCATGCAACAGCGGATCCGTCGTTATATCAGCGATCGGGAAAAACTATTCAGCTCAATTTCCCATGATCTTAAGACGCCTATCACCCGCTTACGGTTACGGGTTGAGTTGTTGGATGATGATTCTCAGATTGCCAAATTCAACAAAGATCTCGATGACCTGGAAATGATGGTTAAAGGTGCATTGCAGACCGTAAAAGACACTCATATCCATGAAAACATTGAGGCTATTGATATTAATGTGTTGCTGGCCGGTATGGCAGAAGACTATAACTTACTGGAGCAACACTTAACGATTGAGGGTCATTGCAAATATTTATACCGAGGAAAACCGCTAGCGCTCAAACGCTGTATCGCCAATTTGATTGACAATGCGATTAAATATGGTGATCAAGCTCGCGTGATTGTGATGGATGATTTGGAAAAAAACAGCAAAACCAACATGCTATATCTCTACGTCATCGATGAAGGTCCTGGCTTACCTGAACAACAGCTGGAAAAGGTATTTGAACCTTATTACCGGCTGGCGCAGGATAGCAGCGGTAATGGCCTTGGTTTAGGTATTGCGCGCAGTATTGCACGAGCCCACGGTGGCGATTTAGTGTTGGAAAACCGGCCTCACGGTGGTTTACAGGCTATTCTTGCCCTGCCAAGGAATTGATAATGACCCTCCGTTCATATCTTGTTTCCAGTTTGATGCTATCACTGGTTTCTGTTTCTGCTATGGCATCATCCGTTGAAGTTTTGCACTGGTGGACAGCCGGTGGTGAAGCTAAAGCCGCTGATGTCTTTCGCAGCTATTGGCAGGCCCTTGGCAACGAATGGCAGGACTCGGCAATTTCTGGCGGCGGTGGTCAATCGGCCATGACGGTGCTGAAAAGCCGGGCATTATCAGGTACACCGCCGGAAGCGGCACACCTTAAAGGCAGTGAATTGCAGGAATGGGCTGGATTGGGTTTTTTGCGTAATCTGGATGAAGCCGCAAGACTCGGTAACTGGGATAACGTATTACCCGAATTTGTACAACACAGCGTGCAATACAAAGGTCATTATGTTGCCGTACCTATCGGTATTCACCGGGTTAACTGGTTATGGGTCAATCCCAAAGTATTGAAACGCTATCATCTTTCCCCCCCTGAAAGCTGGCCTCAGCTATTAACTATTGCCAAACGCCTGAAGCAGGAAGGGATCACCCCTCTCGCTATTGGTGATGATCAATGGCAGCTTAGTATTCTGTTTGAAGCGATTGTGCTCGGTGAAGGTGGCAGCGATTTTTATCGTCGCGCATTCATCCGTTTAGATCAAACGGCTCTGCAGAGTGAAACGATGGAGCATCAGCTGGAGTTATTTCATCAATTGCGGGATTACATCGCTGACGACTATGGTGATACCAAATGGAACCAGGCCACGCATATGTTAATTGAGGGTTCCGCTGCCATGCAATTGATGGGCGATTGGGTAAAAGGTGAGCTGACCGCTGCCAGTGTGGTTCCCGGAAAAGATATCTTATGTCTGCCCGCCCCCGGAACAGCTGGTAAATTCAGTTATAATTTAGATTCTTTTGCCATGTTCAATGTACAAAGCCCATCCAAGCAACAAGCCCAGTTGCAGTTGGTCAATATGATCATGACATCTGACTTTCAACATGCCTTTAATCGGGTAAAAGGTTCTATTCCTGTTTTACGAAATCAGACATTAACTGATTTTGACCAATGTGCACAGAATTCAGCACAACAGTTGCAGTTGGCCATAGATCAGCAACAGTTGGTGCCCAGCATGGCTGAAGGCATGGCAAATTCCAGCAATGTCAAACAAGCCATTGGGGATGTACTGGTCAGTTATTTTAACGATCCTAAAGGTAACGCGAAGCAGGCTGCTCACCAGTTGGCACGCGCTATACTTTCCGCGCAACGTTAATGTTATGCTCTACACAGTTGTAGATTCAGGAGCGCAAACATGACCTTTTCAGCGGATAACATTCATCAGACTCTGGACGCGAGTGGTTTGCGTTGCCCTGAACCCGTCATGATGGTGCGTAAAACAGTACGCCTGATGCAAGATGGTGAAATCTTGCTGGTGATTGCCGATGATCCGGCTACAGTACGGGATATTCCCAGCTTCTGCCGTTTTATGGATCACACGCTGTTAGCCAGCGAAACACAACAGCCCCCCTACCGTTATCTGATCCGTAAAGGGCTGAACTAGTTAAACTCGCTCAAATCTCATAATGCAGAGACGTCTGCAGCTCACCCGTTGCAAAGACTTGCGCCTGAATATCGCTAATCGCCAGGGATGGATTGCAAATCTGCAAGAACCGCCACGCAAAGTTCGGTTGCAGCTTGCCTTTTTTCAAACCAAACCAGGCGGTATTGGCCGGAAACAGATGTTCTGCATTCAGACGCACCAGATTACTGTCTTTCACCGAGTCGATCGCCATATCGGCTAAAATCCCGACACCCAGCCCTAATTCAACATAGGTTTTGATCACATCCGAGTCTTGAGCACTCAATACAATATCAGGATCAATGCCTGCCATCGCAAACGCGGCATCAATTTTTGTGCGCCCGGTTAATCCACTCTGATAGGTAATCAATGGCCAGGCGCTCAAATCCTCTAACGAGACCTGCGGTAACTCCGTCAATGGATGGCCACGCGGCACCAGTACGGCATGGTGCCAACTGTAATACGGAAAGGCCGCAATTTCGTCATAGTCAGCCATCAACTCACTGGTCAGCCCAATATCGGTTTCACCACTGAGTAACATCGACACTATTTCACTCGGACTGCCCTGATGCAGCACCAACTGCACTTGCGGATATTGCGTGCGAAATTCTTTGATGATGCCCGGCAAGGCGTAGCGGGCCTGGGTATGTGTTGTTGCCACATGCAGACGCCCACGATCACTGTTGGCAAAATTATCGGCCAACCGCCGAATATTGTTCGCCTCCGTCAGGATCCGCTCAGCCATGGTCAACAGGGCTTTTCCCGGCTCAGTCATTCCCAGCAGTCGCTTACCTCGCCGGATGAAAAGCTCGACACCGAGCTCATCTTCCAATTCCTTAATATGGCGGCTGACGCCAGATTGCGAGGTATAGAGGGTATTGGCCACTTCCGTCAGATTGAAATGGCAGCGGGCTGCTTCGCGAATGATCTTGAGCTGTTGGAAATTCAAGCCACATGTTCCTTTGTTTCGGGCTGATACAGTTGCGCTTGGCGAGCGACCAGCCTTACAGATTGTCCGGGTAATAACTGTAACACAGCAACGCGTTCCCGCGGCACATCCACTTCGATCAAGGTGCGCGCGACCCCATTATTGGCGGTCACTTCTACCCGATAGGCGGCACCAAAAGGCAAAATACGCACAACGGTGGCAGGAATGCCTTGTGGAATATGAGCTGGCAGCAAATCCAGCTCATGCGGACGAACATAGGCTATTGTATTCGCGTCAGTGCGGGTATCACCAGAAACATTATTGGTCAGTGTCGACCCTGAAATATCAAACTGACCACTCTGCAGATGACCATGGAACAGGTTGACTGTACCCAGGAAACGATGCACAAATTCGGTTGCAGGTTGCTCATAAACTTCTTGTGGCGTTGCAAACTGCTCGATACGACCGGCATTCATCAATACCACGCGATCGGCCACTTCCAGCGCTTCTTCCTGATCGTGTGTGACGAACAGACTGGTCACATGCAATTCATCGTGCAGACGACGCAACCAACGACGCAACTCTTTACGGACTTGCGCGTCCAATGCCCCGAATGGTTCATCCAACAACAGAACCTGTGGTTCAACCGCCAGTGCACGTGCCAGTGCTACTCGCTGCCGCTGACCACCGGACAGTTGTGTCGGATAGCGATCGGCCACATGCCCTAACTGCACCAGATCCAGCAGACTTTTTACCTTTTTCTGGATTTCATTTTCGCTCGGACGTAGTTTGCGCGGTTTTACCCGCAAACCAAAGGCAACATTCTCAAAAATGGTCATATGCCGGAACAGCGCATAATGCTGGAACACGAAACCCACATTGCGATCCCGCACATGCATCTCAGAGGCATCGGTACCATTCAGTAAGATACGGCCGCTATCTGCTTGTTCCAGACCGGCAATAATACGCAATAGCGTGGTTTTACCACAGCCGGACGGACCTAACAGCGCCACCAGCTCCCCAGTTGGGAAGGTGATGTTGATGTCATGTAATGCGGCAAACTGGTTGAAGCGTTTTTCGATATGCTCTACCTGAATACTCATGACTTACATCTCCTCAATTAACGATGGCGCAGGCGGTTTAGCAGAGTTTCCGCCAACAGGGTAAACAGACCAAACAAAGCCAGCAGCGAAGCCACAGCAAACGCTGCATTGCTCTGGTATTCGTTATATAAAATTTCAATATGCAATGGCAGGGTATTCGTCTGACCACGAATGTGACCGGAGACAACGGAAACCGCACCAAATTCCCCGACGGCACGGGCCGTACACAGGATCACGCCGTAGAGCAAACTCCAGCGAATTCCCGGCAGCGTAACGCGCCAGAATGTCTGCCAACCGTTAGCTCCCAGAACTTGTGCCGCCTCTTCCTCTTCGGAGCCCCGCGCCTCCATTTGTGGCAATAGTTCGCGGACGACAAATGGCACGGTGATAAACATGGTGGCAATAATAATACCCGGCGTATTAAAGATAATTTTCAGATCATGCGCCTGCAGCCATTCCCCAAACCAGCCATGATTACCGAACAACAAGACAAACATCAGACCAGCAATGACTGGTGAAACAGAGAATGGCAAGTCAATCACGGTGATCAGCATCTGACGACCGGGAAAGCGAAAGCGTCCAATGGCCCAGGCAGCCGTCAAACCAAACAGGATGTTCATCGGCACGGAGCAAATCACGGTAAACAGTGTTAAGCGCAACGCGGCCAGTGCATCGGTATCGACTAGGCTCTGCCAGTAGAATGCGATCCCTTTGGCGAAAGCCTGAATAAAAATGGTGGCCAGTGGTAACAGGAGCAGTGCAATAAACCAGCCCGCCCCCAGAAAAATCAGTAAATAACGGACCCAACGAGGTTCATTGGTAATGGTATTCATTAACGGGATCCTCCCAGGCGTTGCCAACTCCAGGCTTGTAACTGATTAATCAACAATAACAGCGTGAACGATACAGTCAGCATCACCGCCGCAATCGCTGCAGCGCCGGCATAATCGTATTCTTCCAAATGACTCATAATCATCAGTGGCGCGATTTCAGACACCATCGGCAAATTACCAGCAATGAATATCACCGAACCGTACTCGCCGACGGCTCTGGCAAATGCCAACGCAAAACCCGTCAGTGCCGCAGGAACCATGGCAGGAAAAATAATCCGACGAAACGTAGTCCAACGGCTGGCACCCAGACAGGCTGCCGCTTCTTCCAGTTCGCGCTCATGTTCTTTCAGCACAGGCTGCATGGTCCGCACCACAAACGGCAAGCCGATAAACATCAACGCAATGACTACCCCTACCGGGTTAAAAGCCAGTTTGATACCGAAAGGGGCAACCAATTTCCCTATCCAGCCATTTCCGGCATAGATGGCCGATAATGCAATCCCAGATACCGCTGTCGGCATTGCAAATGGCAGATCGATCAGCGCATCCATGATGCGTTTGCCGAAAAACTGATACCGCACCAGAATCCACGCAATCACCGAGCCAAATACCGTATTCAGTAATGCCGCAATAGCCGAGGCACCAAAACTCAGCTTATAAGAGGCCACCACCCGCGGACTGCTGACCACAGCCCAGAAATGGCTCATGTCCTGTCTGGTCACGCTATACAACACCAGGGCTGACAAGGGTAACAACACCATTAGGCTCAGATACAGCAGACTGAAACCCAGTGTTGGAGCAAAGCCGGGTAATACCGAACGAGATCGAAAACGCATGAATAACTCCCTCACAGTGCGACGTATGCACTATCGCTTTATGCGTATTCTTCAGGCTGTCGGGTTGTAAAACAAATAAGAAAAAAAGCAATCTATATCCATTTTTTGGATATAGCGGAATTTTTCATGCATAACGAGGAGAAAGGAAATCAGACAATGGTGTGGCCATCTGGATCAGCCACACCATCAAAACGCTGTAAATTGCCGTAATCGGGCTGATTAACCGTTTACCGCTTTATCTTGTAGCTGGCAATGCCAATTTAGTAACGCCAACCCATCCGGCCATGCGCCATGCCCCGATTCAGTGTTAATATGACGCAGAGGCCCTAATAAACTCAATGGTAATCCCCAACGCTGACTCCAGAAACAAACCCGATCCAGTGGCATCCAAGGGTCATTGCTGCTGGCAATAATACGCCCGGCAACCGGGGTCGGATGATTAATCAGGGCTTCCTGTACCCCCAATAGATCAGGGTCTGCGGGCGCCACCAAAAATAATGAATGCACTTTTTCCGGCATTTGACGTGCAGCATAGAGACTGGCCAGACAACCGAACGAATGCGCTACCAGAGTCAGCGGTGTCTGACTGTTTTGCAATAATTCCAGCACCGGAGCCGCCCAACACAGCAAATCTGGTGTTGTCCAATCTGATTGTGCGATCCGCAACCAATGTGGGTGGTGTTGATGCCACAACGTCTGCCAATGTTGCGGACCGCTATCATACAAACCGGGAACGAGCAGGATATTGTTCATTACAGAAACTCTCATTAGCGACAGATAACTCAGCCGGGAAATTTATTGACCTGGAGCATACAGCTGATCAAAAGTGCCGCCATTAGCAAAATGCTTCTGCTGTGCTTTTGCCCAGCTACCTTCTAATTCACGGATAGTAAACAGTTTTACTGGCTTAAATTGCTGGGCAAATTCTTTGGCAATCACCGGATTACTTGGCCGATAAAAATGTTTTCCAGCTATACGTTGCGCTTCATCGGAGTAAAGCTGTGAAACATACGCTGTTGCAACCGCCTCTGTACCATGCTTTTTTGCCACTTTATCGACGACTGATACCGGCGGTTCAGCCAGAATGGACTCCGAAGGAGTGATCAGTTCAAATTTATCTTTGCCCAATTCATTTAGCACCAGATAGGCTTCGTTTTCCCAGGCAATCAACACATCCCCCAAATCACGTTCCACAAAGCTGGTCGTTGCTGCACGCGCACCGGAATCCAGTACCTTGACGTTATGATAAAGTTTGCTAATGAAATCACGAGCCCCCTGCTCGCTGCCGGTTTTATGCAGTGCATAACCCCAGGCGGCCAGATAGTTCCAGCGCGCACCACCGGATGTTTTGGGATTCGGCGTCACCACCTCGACATCGGGCCGAGTCAGATCGTCCCAGTCCTTGATCTGTTTCGGATTGCCTTTACGCACCAGAAAAACAATGGTGGAAGTAAAAGGCGTCGCATGATTGGGTAACCGGGCTTCCCAGTTTTCCGCCACCAGCCCCTGCTGGGCTACCTTATTGATATCCTGTGCCAAAGCCAGCGTGATGACGTCTGCATCCAGCCCTTCAATAACCGCCCGCGCCTGCTTGCCGGAACCGCCATGGGATTGGCTGACATCGACCTTATCGCCTTGCTTGTGTTGCCAGTAATCTGAGAAATACTGGTTGTAATCCTGATAAAGCTCCCGCGTTGGATCATAGGACACATTCAGTAATTTCACTTCTGCGGCCTGCAAACCCGACATGACCGATAACGTTAATACACCCAGAGCAAATAGTACTGATTTTTTCATGACAAACTCCGTAACAGCCTTTTACGCTAAAGTTGCCGGAAGAACACCATAAACAGAACTAAATTGATTCGCTTTAATTATCCAAAAAAAGCATAAAGAAATGAAAATATGGCCTCACTACACCCATTTTCGGAGCCGGAGCCACGCCATAATGCCGCCGGCGAACGCCAGCAAGAACATGCAGAACAGTCCAAATCCAATCGGCGACGTATTCCCTGGAATGCCGCCCAAATTGACACCCAGTAACCCCGTAAAAAAGGATAATGGCAAAAAAACCATAGCAAACAATGACATAATATAAGTTCGCCGATTCATAGCCTCCGTCATGATCGCGTTGATTTCATCAGCCAGCAAGGAAGTGCGGGCGATACTGGCATCCAGATCTTCCAGCCAGCGTCCCATACGGTCGGCAATATCCTGCAGATGACGATGGTCTTCTTTATCCAGCCAGCTGATTTTTTCATTGGCCAGACGGCTGAAGACATCCCGCTGTGGGGCCAGGTAGCGACGCAACACAATCAGTTGACGGCGGATTTCAACCAGTTCCCGGCGTGATGATATGCGTTGCTCCAGAATCTCATCTTCCAGACGGACAATCTTATCCATCACCTCATCAATAAAATCACCGCTCTGCTCCGCCAGATTTTCACACACATCAACCAGCCACTCGGAGGTAGAACGCGGCCCCAAACCTTGCCGCAAATTTCTGACGATCTGTTCAACCGCATAAACACGGCGATGCCGGGTAGAAACAATCAGCTGATCGGTTATAAAAAAGCGGATTGCCACCATCTGATCTGGCCGTTGACCTTCGTTGTGATTAATTCCACGCAGTGTCAGCAACAAGCCATTATTGATTTTAACCAATTTAGGCCGGTTACTACCGCCCATCAGCGACTGGCGCACGACGTCAGGAAGCAAAGGGGTATGTCCCAGCCACTCTTTGGCACTATCGGTGGAATAATCGAGGTGTAGCCAGCAACGCTCTGTCGGCACCGAACCACCGGCAGATAATTTATGATAGCGCCCATTACCATCCAACTGCATGGCCAGCACAGGCTCCATGGGCACCAGCGCCTTAGGAGCATGCAACGGTAATTTCGGATGGAAGGGTAAGTTTTCCGACATACATCACCTATGAAAATCAGGACAGCGAATGTTTACATAAACTATGCCACGGGCAGTCAATCAGATGATCGTTCACCATGCCTACCGCCTGCATATAAGCATAACAGATGGTCGGCCCGACAAACTTAAACCCCGCTTTTTTCAACGCCTTCGACATTGCCTCCGCCTGAGGGGTGGATGTCGGAACGTCGGAACGTTGCTGCCAGCGATTGATGATGGGTTGACCGTCAACAAACTGCCAAATCCATTGTGCAAAGGAAATATCCTGTTGCTGCAACGCAAGATAAGCCCGGGCATTCTGAATAATGGCCTGCACCTTTAAACGATTGCGGATGATACGTGGATCAGTCAGCAACGCCTCAACCTGTTCATCATCAAATGCAGCCAGTGCCACCGGATCAAAATCGGCAAACAACAGATGATAATCCGGCATGCGTTTCAGAATCGTCAACCAGGATAATCCCGCCTGTTGCCCTTCGAGACACAGCATGGCGAACAACTTCCGATCATCATATTCCGGACGTCCCCAATGCTGGTCGTGATACGCAATATAATCGGGATCTGTCATGATCCAGGCACAATGTCGCTCCATTCTCACTCCTTGGGTGGAATTTGCCTATATTCCCGCCGTTTACGGGGTTATACTTCTTCAGTTTATCCGCTCAGTATTCACTGACTAATCAAGCGTATTATCTATCATGCAGAAATTTGATATTAAAACATTTCAGGGACTCATTTTATCCCTGCAAGATTACTGGGCCCGCCAGGGTTGTGTTATTTCACAACCGCTCGATATGGAAGTGGGCGCTGGTACTTCACATCCAATGACATTTTTACGTTCCATTGGTCCGGAACCGATGAACTGCGCCTATGTGCAGCCATCCCGTCGTCCAACCGATGGCCGCTACGGTGAAAACCCGAACCGTCTGCAACACTATTATCAGTTTCAGGTTATTCTGAAACCATCGCCAGACAATATTCAGGAGCTGTATCTCGGTTCGCTGCGTGAACTGGGCTTTGACCCACTGGTTCACGATATCCGTTTCGTCGAAGACAACTGGGAAAACCCGACGCTGGGCGCGTGGGGCTTAGGCTGGGAAGTGTGGCTGAACGGCATGGAAGTAACGCAGTTCACCTACTTCCAGCAGGTCGGTGGTCTGGAATGCTCTCCAGTGACCGGCGAAATCACCTACGGTCTGGAACGT
The DNA here is from genome assembly GCF_000527035.1 of Tolumonas lignilytica. Lineage (NCBI taxonomy): Bacteria > Pseudomonadati > Pseudomonadota > Gammaproteobacteria > Aeromonadales > Aeromonadaceae > Tolumonas > Tolumonas lignilytica. The sequence goes on along the minus strand of NZ_AZUK01000001.1, from coordinate 1,794,825 downwards.
CTGGCCATGTACATTCAGGGCGTCGACAGTCTGTACGATCTAGTCTGGGCTGACGGTCCACTGGGTAAAGTGACCTATCGCGACGTGTTCCATCAGAACGAAGTAGAACAGTCGACCTATAACTTTGAACACGCGGATGTGCCATTCCTGTTCAAGTTGTTCGATCAGTGTGAAAAAGAGTGCCAGCACCTGCTGGGACTGGAACAACCACTGCCATTGCCAGCTTACGAGCGTATTCTGAAAGCGGCACATGCCTTTAACCTGCTCGACGCCCGTCACGCAATCTCTGTGACCGAACGTCAGCGCTACATCCTGCGTATCCGGACGTTGTCCAAAGCAGTCGCGGAAGCCTACTACGCGGCTCGTGAACGTCTTGGCTTCCCGATGTGCAATGCAACTAAAGCGTAAAGGTATAAGCAAATGGCAACAGAAAATTTTTTAATCGAACTGGGCACCGAAGAGCTGCCACCCAAGGCACTGCGTAAACTGGCGCAGGCGTTTGCTGATAACTTTACCGCTGAACTGGAAAAAGCCGGTCTGGCGCATCAGGGCGTTCAGTGGTTTGCAGCACCTCGCCGTCTGGCACTGAAAGTTACCGCCCTGGCCGATAAGCAGGCTGACAAACAGGTTGAGAAACGTGGTCCTGCTGTTACCGCTGCGTTTGATGCTGCAGGCAACCCGACTCCGGCTGCGGCGGGCTGGGCAAAATCCAATGGTATCGAAGTGGCACAAGCTGAACGTCTTGCCACTGACAAAGGTGAATGGCTGGTGTTCCGTGCCAATGTTACCGGCCAACCAACTACCGAACTGTTACCAGCGATGGTCGCAACCGCACTGGCGGGCCTGCCAATTCCGAAACCAATGCGCTGGGGTGCAAAACGTACTCAGTTCATCCGTCCGGTACATACCCTGTGTATGCTGTTCGGTGGTGAACTGGTAGCCGGTGAAGTGTTAGGTCTGCAATCCGCCCGCATCATTCGCGGTCACCGTTTCATGGGTGAAGCGCAGTTTGAAATCAGCCATGCCGATCAATACCCTGCTTTGCTGCTGGAAAAAGGCAAAGTGCAGGCTGATTACGAAGCACGTAAAGCTTTCATCAAAGCCGGTGCCGAAGCTGCAGCGAAGAAACTGGGCGGTATCGCTGATATCGAAGAGGCTCTGCTAGAAGAAGTCACCTCGCTGGTGGAATGGCCGGTGATCCTGACTGCGACTTTCGAAGAAAAATTCCTGGCCGTTCCGGCAGAAGCGCTGGTTCACACCATGAAGGGTGATCAGAAATACTTCCCGGTCTATGACAACAACGGCAAACTGCTGCCGAATTTCATCTTCGTCAGCAACATCGAATCTAAAGATCCGACCCAAATCATTCAGGGTAACGAACGTGTAGTTCGCCCTCGTCTGTCTGATGCCGAGTTTTTCTTTAACACCGATAAGAAACATTCGCTGGCATCCCGTCTGGAAAGTCTGGATACCGTGCTGTTCCAGCAACAGCTGGGTACACTGAAAGACAAGTCCGTTCGTATCGCTGAACTCTCTGCGTTCATCGCAGCACAGATCGGCGCGGATGTCGAACACGCTACCCGTGCTGGCCTGCTGTCTAAATGTGACCTGATGACCAACATGGTCATGGAATTCACCGACACGCAAGGCGTGATGGGTATGCACTATGCGCGTCACGACCACGAAGCCGAAGATGTGGCGGTCGCACTGAACGAGCAATACATGCCACGTTTTGCCGGTGATAACCTGCCGAATGGTCTGGTTGCTTGTGCTGTAGCTATCGCAGATAAGCTGGACACCCTCGCTGGCATTTTCGGTATCGGTCAGGCACCGAAGGGCGACAAAGATCCGTTTGCACTGCGTCGTGCGGCAATTGGTACGCTGCGTATCATCGTGGAAAAACAGCTGGATCTGGATCTGGTTACATTGGTCAGCAAAGCCGCTGAACTCTATGACGGCAAGATCAGCAATAAAGCGGTAGTTGAAGAAGTCGTAGACTTCATGCTGGGTCGTTTCCGCGCCTCCTATCAGGAAGCGGGTATTGCTGTTGACGTAATTCAGGCGGTGCTGGCGCGTCGTCCAACCCGTCCTGCTGACTTTGATGCCCGAGTGAAAGCGGTGAGCTATTTCCGTACGCTGGATGCTGCTGAAGCACTGGCTGCGGCCAACAAACGCGTCGGCAACATTCTGGCGAAATTTGACGGTAAACTGAAAGACGGCGTCGATGCTTCGCTGCTGAAAGATGAAGCGGAGCAAGTGTTGGCGCAACAAGTTGCTGCGATGGAAACCAAACTGGCACCTCTGTTTGCTAGCGGTGAGTATCAGTTGGCACTAACTGAACTGTCAGCGCTGCGCGAAGCGGTTGATACCTTCTTCGATAAAGTCATGGTTATGGCTGATGATGAAGCATTGAAACTGAACCGATTGACGCTGCTGGCGCGTCTGCAAGCCCTGTTCCTGCAGGCGGCGGACATTTCATTATTGCAGCAATAACCGGTAGCTGCACCAGACTCAAGGCCCGGTTTACCGGGCCTTCTTTTTTCTACCCCTTGCACTGTTTCACGTGAAACATGAGGGTTGAGTGTCAGGAATATGGATATGCAATTTTCACAGTTTGGAGAGAAATTCACGCGGTTAGCAGGTATCAGCCAATTGATGGACGACCTGAATGAAGGGCTGAAAAATCCAGAAGCCATCATGCTGGGCGGTGGTAATCCAGCCGCCATTCCTGAAATGGTAGAGCTATTTAAACAAGAAACACTGCAACGCTTGAATGACGGTGCTTTGCTGAAAGCCATGCTGAATTATGATGGCCCACAGGGTCACGATGGTTTTCGCCATGCGTTAGCTAACCTGTTCCAGCAGGAGTACGGCTGGGACATCAGTGCAGACAATATTGCCCTCACCAACGGTAGCCAGAGCGCATTCTTTAATTTGTTCAATCTGCTGGCTGGCGATTATGTTGATGGCAAGAAGAAAAAGGTGCTGTTCCCGCTGGCACCGGAGTACATCGGCTATGCCGATGGTGGTCTGACAGAAGATCAATTTGTGGCCTGTAAACCCCATATTGATTTTCTGGATAACGGATTATTCAAATACCGGGTCGATTTTGATGCTCTGGAGGTTGGTGATGATATTGGTATGATCTGTGTCTCCCGCCCGACTAATCCGACAGGCAATGTGCTGACCGATGATGAGATCATCAACCTGGATGAAATCGCACGAGCAAAGAAAATTCCGCTGATCATTGATAACGCTTACGGCACACCCTTCCCGCATATCATCTTTAGTGAAGTAAACCCATTCTGGAATGACAACACGATTCTGTGTATGAGTCTTTCCAAACTCGGCTTGCCCGGTCTGCGCTGCGGCATTGTCATTGCCAATCCGACCATCATTCAGGCATTAAGCAACATCTCCGGCATCATCAATCTGGCCCCCAGCGGTGTAGGGCCGGCCCTAATGCAACGCTGGGTCGAATCGGGCGATATTCTGCGCCACAGTGCCAACATCATTGCACCGTTCTATCAACAGAAAGCACTACAAGCGGTACATTGGTTACAGGAAGCTATTCCGGCACCAAGACTGCGTATTCATAAGCCGGAAGGCGCGCTGTTTTTATGGCTATGGTTTGACGGGCTTTCCATTTCTTCACAGGAGCTCTATGAAAAATTAAAGCAACGCGGTTTAATAATTGTCCCCGGACACTATTTCTTCCCCGGCATTCCTGATAAACAGTGGCGACACCAGTATGAGTGTATCCGCTTGAACTATGCACAGCCGGAAGAAAAAGTGAAACAGGGAATTGCTATCTTACAGCAGGTCATCAATCAACTATAACAATCAAACTTCGCACAGGATTGAAAGCTATGACTGGTATGCTCAACGCTCTGCCATTGGATGAATTTCACCGAATACTGGATATCCTGCAAACGATTGATGTTGGTCTGGTAGTGCTGGATCGCAACTATCAAGTCACGCTGTGGAATGGTTTTATGGAAAACCACAGCGGTTATAATCTCAGCCAGTTATCTGAACATAACCTTTTCCATTATTTTCCAGAGCTGGCTGAAGTTTGGTTACGTCAGAAAATTGAAGCCGTGTTTACGCTTCGTTGTGCCAGTTTTATCTCTTGGGAGTTACGCCCTTACCTTTTTGATTTCCGGGCCCACCGTCCATTTACCGGAATGAGTGATCGGATGTATCAAAATGTCACCATCATGCCCCTGATTTCACGTCTTGGAGATATCAACCATGTCTGTTTGATCATCTATGACGTGACAGATACCGCCACCAGTAAACAGGCACTTGAAGAAGCCAACCAACAACTGACCATGCTGTCTATTACTGATCGCTTAACCGGACTATATAACCGTGGATATTGGGAAGAGTGCCTGCGAAATGAATATAGTCGCTATCAGCGTCATGGCAAAGTCAGTACGCTGATGATGATAGATATCGACTTTTTCAAAAAAGTGAATGATACCTATGGGCATCCGGCAGGTGATGAAATATTGCGTAGAGCATCTGCTATCTTAAAACAGATGATTCGTTGTTCTGATATGGCCGGACGCTACGGTGGTGAAGAGTTCGGCGTCCTCTTACCAGAAATCAATGAACCTGTTGCCCAACTGGTTGCCGAGCGTTTACGCCGTCGAATAGAAAATGAATGTGTGCTTTTTGATGGCAATAAAATTAATTTCACGATCAGTATCGGTCTGGCAGAGGTCACAAACCAGCAGACTTCCGCAATACATTGGCTGCAGCAGGCTGATGCTGCACTCTATCACTCCAAGCATTCCGGCCGGAATCAGGTGACACAATACAGTCACATAATGAATTAAGTCATGCAGGTTAGTCTGCTGCTCTTGATTGCATATCGTCAAAAAGTAACTTGGCCAATTCATTTTCGTTAATGGGTTTCGACAATAAGAATCCTTGTGCCATGTGACATTTTTTCTGCTGTAGCAATTGTAATTGCTCGATGGTTTCAACCCCTTCCGCAATCACTCTCAAGGAAAAAGCATCCGCTAACTGCAAAATCGAATCCACTAATTTAGGATTACTTTCGATTTGCATAGTATAAGAACGATCTATTTTTAGAACGTCCAAATGCAGATTGGTCAGATGACTCAGCGAGGTATAGCCTGTACCAAAGTCATCCAGTTCAATTTCCACCCCTATATCTTTGAGAGCTCGAACGGTAATCTGAGCGACCTCATCCAGTTCAACCAGTGCAGTCTCTGTAATCTCAATACCAAAACGATCCGGTGAAATGTCATAACGACAAAGCATACTGCGCACTGCTTCCGGATAAGCCGGATTGGAGAGTTCTGTACCCGAAGCATTCACAGCCAAGCGGAAATTAACAACACCTTTTGCAATCAGCTTTCCTAAGAAAATACAGGCTTGTTCCAATACCCAAAGATCAATGTCCAGAATCTGACCCGATCTTTCCGCAATCGGGATAAAGCGATCCGGGGGAACCAGACCATATGTCGGATGAAGCCAGCGTATTAATACCTCTGCCCCCATGATCTGGCCACTTTGCAGGTCATACTGTGGCTGATAAACCACATAACACTGTTGTTCACTGATTGCTTTGTGTAATTCAGATTCCAGCCATTTATCTTCGCGTAAGCTTAAAATCATCTCACTATCTAACTGTATCCAATAATTGCCCTGATAGCGTGCAGCCTGTCGTCGAGCTTTACTGGCCCCTTCCATTAACTCCTCAATACTGTTGGCAATCTCAGGAAAACTGATAATACCGGCGCTGAAGCGCAGCTTGATAGCATAGTTTCCCAGCAGAACCGGTTGATTTAATCGGGAGGATAATTGGGCGCAGATCGTATCGGCATCCGCTAAAAGTTCGCTTGATGTTGATGCGCCTGGATCGAGTTTAGGTATGGTAAATATAAATTCATCAGAGCCTGATCGAGCGAGACACACACCTTTTGCGTTGGCTATGCGATGGTTACGCAGCAATTGCAACAAAACATGACTAATAAACTGTAGGGCCTGATCCCCCGTTTTTGCACCAAAGGTATTATTTATCCAAGTGATGTTATGCAATTTCAACTGGGTCAGGTAAAAATGCCCCAAATCCTGATTGTGACGTTCCACGATGCTTTGCAAACAGCGGATAAAAGCGGCTCGATTACCAATCCCAGTCAATGGGTCAATAAATGCAGCTCGCTCCAGTTCCCTTTTTGAGACGGCCAAACGCCCCAGCATCCCCGCAAAATGGTTGTGCAGCTCTGACATCTCATCATCAATCGGTACAGGCTCAATCTCACTGATTTCATGCGTCGCCACTCTTTTCATTAAATCACGTAACTCACTCACCGGATTTAGAATTTGGCGTTTAAGCACGATATGTAGCATGACCAATAAAATCAAACCACTGATCAGCAACCATGCGGCCGTCGTCATCCGAAGCGTCCTAATTTCTGAGGTCATTAATTGTTTAGGAATAAGCGCTTGCAAGATCAAACCATCAGCCAGCGCTAAACGCCGAACTAAATAATCACCATCCGGCAGTGAAATTTCATCACCTGTTTGTTCACGACTCTGCCATCCTAAAGGCGCGGTACCGGCAATGTAGACATTTAACTTATCCAGCAATAGTAAATGAATGCCTTGCTGTTCTTGCTGTTTTAGAAAGAGCTCACCGAATTTCCGTAAAGAATAGGTCAGGATCAACCGGTAAGATTGAACTGGTTCGCCACCATCACGCGAAATTTCAGGACCGGAGCGAATAAAACGTAATCCTTGTTTATAAACAAACTCATCTATTTCAGGCGAATAAAGCAGGTAATTAAACTGATCAGCATCAGCGTGGTTCTCTGCCCAATATTGAATGAATTGTTGATTACTGGGTGCCATATCGTGAAAAGGATCAACACCCTCACCCACTTGCAACAGGGCCTTATTACCATCACCATTGAGTAATGACAATTGCAAGAAGCCTTTGTTACCAACCAGCAAATGATGAAACATCATCTGTACTCGGGTGCCCATATAAACTTTTTGTATCCCTGTTGCCTTGGTCGCCAGATAAGCAATTAGTGCCTCTGCATTGGGCAATTGCGCCAATTCAACCATATTCCGACGCAATTCATTGCTCAAATTTTCATTAATCGTTATAGCAATGCTTTTTAACCGCAACTCCATATTACGGTCCGCCATCTCATTCAGCTTGAGCATGCTTTGTAAGCCAAGCGCCAGCAACGGCAAGATCACCACCGGTAACAGCGTTAAGAGCAATTTCCGGTGTAACCCTTTCATTTCAGCACCGAAAAGTAGATGGTATTACGCAGAGCATCCTGGCTGGCATCTGCCTTATAGAATTCTGAACGTTGTAATTGTTCCGGTGGCGGATAGATGACACTGTTATTCGTTAAAGAGGCAGACAAATAGCTTTTCTTGAGTGCAGGGGTAAACCCTATGGATTCACCATTTAGCAGTGCAATATCAGTACGTGTTAAAAATGCCAGAAAACGTTGCGCATCCGCCTGATGCTGACTGGATTTCAAGATCGACAGACAATCCAGCCATAAAGGTGATCCCTCTTGCGGTACAACATACACCCAGTCCTTATATTGAGACTTTTGCTGAAGAATATAAAAATCGCCACTGTAAACCATCGCTGCAGCGATTTTTCTGCCAGCCTCGCTATCTGAAACAGCAGCAAAAGACAGTTGATATCTTGCGACAAAGGGGCGTTGCTTGCGTAATAGTTCATACGCCGCTTTTAATTCCGGCTCAGCATGCGTGTTGATGGAATAGCCTGCAGCCTTTAATGCTACTGACACCAAGTCAAAGGTGTCATCGACCATCACGATCCGTCCAGATAACCCAGGCTCTGGAGACAGCAGTTGCTGCCAGCGCGTTATAGGATTGGAGACCTGACTACGACGATATGCAATACCAAGCGTTCCCCACATATAGGGTACGGCTAATTCACCACACCGCTCTGTAAAGAGTGGATCTGTCGCTTCATTCTGCTTACGGAGCGCTAAGGGTATTACAATAAAGAGGTCATGCCATACCGGATCCTTAAGGGACAAACTATCACTTAAAACTATATCAAATTCTGGCGGATAGCCACCCGACAACAGACGATTTCTTGCTTCGTCACTGTCGTAATTAACCTCTTTAATGTGTATTCCTGTCTCCTGCTCGAATCGAGTTTTTACCTCTGGAGCCAGATAATACTCCCAAGTGTAAATAACCAATTCAGAAGCCTGACAATAGCCAGTGATCGACAGTAGCAGCAGACCAAACCAATATCGCATCCCGTCTGTCCTTCAGCATAATAATATTTTTTAGTCCCGTACTCAGTGCCAAGAGAAGCACTCTTTTAACTATAGACTATCCATCTATACCGTTAGTTTTGACTTTCATTTCGATATAAAAAAACCCCGGTCAGTTACCTGAACGGGGTTAATATCTCTCTTATTTTTTAAAGTGTTACACGTCGAGATTCGCAACCTTCAGTGCATTACTTTCAATAAATTCACGACGAGGTTCTACGTTATCCCCCATCAGTGTGGCAAATAATTGATCGGCAGCAATAGCATCTTCGACGGTCACCTGCAGCATACGACGCGTCATTGGATCCATTGTCGTTTCCCACAACTGTTCGGGGTTCATCTCACCCAACCCTTTGTAGCGTTGGATATATAAACCGCGTTTACCTTCATCCAGCAGGATCTGCAAGGCTTCTTCAAAACTGGTCACCGGACGGACTTTCTCGCCCCGCTTCAAGAAGCCTGTTGGCTCAATCAGATTAGAGATTTGCTGACCAACGCTGACGATCTGTTGATATTCAGGCGAGTTCAGGAATTCAAAACCTAATTGATAATGCTTTTCCACACCATGCTGACGCAGCAGGATTTGTGGCAGATAAACCCCATGCTCTGCATGACGATGTACTGACAGTGTATATTGCGAGCCATTAGTGCCATTAACGTCCAGATTGCTTTGCAACTGGGCAACCCATGCCTTGGCCTGGGTTTCATCTCGCAATAGCTCTGAGCTCAGTACAGGCATGCACAGCAGCTGTTGTAAAACCGCTTCAGGTAAACGACGAGCCAGACGGACGATCAAATGCTGTGCCGAGCGGTATTCCAGCACCAGTTTTTCCAACTGGGCACCTGATATCGCCGGTGCAGAATCGTTCACATACAGTTCTGCGCCGTCCAGTGCCAGTGTTGTCTGATATTCCAGCAAGGTGTCTTCATCTTTGATGTATTGCTCCTGCTTTCCTTTCTTCACTTTATACAGTGGCGGCTGAGCAATATAGACATACCCACGTTCGATGATCTCTGGCATCTGACGGTAGAAGAAAGTCAGCAACAATGTACGGATATGCGCACCATCGACATCCGCATCGGTCATGATGATGATGTTGTGGTAACGCATTTTATCTGGGTTGTATTCGTCACGACCGATACCGCAACCCAATGCAGTGATCAGAGTACCGACTTCCTGTGAGGAAAGCATTTTATCAAAACGTGCTTTCTCAACGTTCAGGATCTTACCTTTCAGAGGCAGAATCGCCTGATATTTGCGGTTACGGCCTTGTTTTGCAGAGCCGCCCGCAGAGTCACCTTCCACGATGTACAGTTCAGATAATGCTGGATCCCGCTCCTGACAATCCGCCAGTTTGCCCGGTAAACCGGCGATATCCAGTGCACCTTTACGGCGGGTCATTTCACGCGCTTTACGCGCAGCTTCACGCGCGCGTGCCGCATCAATGATCTTGCCGACGATAACCTTGGCTTCACCCGGATTTTCCAGCAGGTATTCATCCAGCTTCTCACCCATCGCCTGTTCAACCGCTGTTTTTACCTCGGAGGAAACCAGCTTGTCTTTGGTCTGGGACGAAAATTTCGGATCCGGTACTTTCACCGAAATAACGGCGGTCAACCCTTCACGCGCATCATCACCGGACGCAGAGGTTTTCGCTTTCTTGCTGTAACCTTCTTTGTCCATGTAATTGTTCAGCGTGCGGGTCAGCGCAGCACGGAAGCCGGCTAAGTGGGTACCACCATCACGTTGCGGAATGTTATTGGTGAAGCAGTAAACATTCTCCTGATAGGCATCATTCCACTGCATGGCCACTTCGACGGAAATGCCATCTTCACGTGCCAGATCGAAATAGAACGCCTTCTGATGGATAGGTGTTTTATTCTGATTCAGATATTCCACAAAGGCGCGAATACCGCCTTCGTAGTGGAAATGATCTTCGCGACCATCACGTTCATCAATCAGACGGATGGAAACACCAGAGTTCAGGAATGACAGTTCGCGGAAACGACGCGCCAGAATCTCATAACGGAATGTCACATCTGAGAATATGGACGGGCTTGGCCAGAAGCGGATTTCAGTCCCGGTGTTACCATCGCACTCACCGACCACAGCCAGCGGTGCATCAGGCTCACCAAGGAAATAGGTTTGCTGATGGATTTTGCCGTTACGGTGAATGGTCAGCAGCAGTTTGTCTGACAGCGCGTTTACGACCGAAACACCCACACCGTGCAGACCGCCGGAAACCTTATAGGAGTTATCATCAAACTTACCACCGGCATGCAGCACAGTCATGATAACTTCAGCGGCAGAACGCCCTTCTTCCTTATGCATATCCACCGGGATACCACGACCATTGTCGCGAACCGAAACAGAACCATCTTCATGAATACGCGCGACGATATCTGTGCAATGACCGGCCAGTGCTTCGTCGATGGAGTTATCCATCACTTCGAATACCATGTGATGCAGACCAGTACCGTCATCGGTATCCCCGATATACATACCAGGGCGTTTACGTACCGCATCCAGCCCTTTCAGTACCTTAATACTCGAGGAGTCGTAAGTATTCTCGCTCATGTTTATTCTCGCATTATCGACTATTCGGTGATGTTGCCTTGTTTCACGTGAAACAAGCGGCAATCAAATTCTTGCATCATGCCCTGCAACGGTTGCTGATCAATGGCGGTGATGAACACCTGTGACTCACATTGCTGCAACCGTTTAGCCAAGACATAGCGTTTCTCCGCATCCAGCTCTGAAGCAAAATCGTCTATCAGAAACAGGCAAGTTTTCTCGCTGTGCTGGCGCAGATACAATCCCTGCGCCAGCCGCAATGCGCAAACCAGCAACTTGAGCTGACCCCGGGACAATAAATCCTGTACCGGAACGCCTTCAGCCCGAAGCCGCAAATCAGCACGATGCGGGCCAATCGCGGTGTGACCCAACTGCCGGTCACGTTCAAAATTTTCCTGCAGCAGCAAGCTTAGGTCCTGCTCCTGCTGCCACCCGGCATAAAAGGTGGCCTGAAAAGTATATTCGGGTAACAACTCCTGACAGATCTGCTGTACCAACGGTAGCAGTGCCTGACAGTATTGTTGCCGGAATACACTGAGCGCCTGACTGCATTCCACCAGCAACTGATCCCAGTACGCCAGAGGTGCATATTGCGCAGATTGCCGCAGCAATGCATTGCGTTGTTTCAGTAAGCGTCGTACCTTTCCCCATAATGGGAAAAACGCCTGCTCCGCGTGAAACACTCCCCAGTCGACAAATGCCCGTCGCTGTTGTGGCCCGCCCGTCAGCAGATTATAACCTTCCGGATGAATCAACTGCAGCGGTAACAAACTGGCCAGTTGTGCCAGCTTATCTGCGTTCTTGCCACCAATTTTCAGTTGCGTATCGCCCTGCCGATCTTTTTGCAGCCCCACACTGACCGACTGGTCATCCAATTGCAGTTGGGCAAAAAGCGTAAACGCCTTCTCTCCCTGCATGATCACACGGTTGGTGAGATGTGTGCGGAAAGAACGTCCAAGGCTCAGGTAATGAATGGCCTCCAACACGCTGGATTTGCCACTCCCATTCAGCCCTAACAGTAAATTCATCCCGTCAGACGGATAAATCTCCGCCTGACTCAGATTTCGAAAATGTTGGATCTGCAGCTTGTGCAGCATGCGGTCTATAGACGCATCGGCATGACGACATACTGTGCGTCGTCATTGCTGGCATCTTCCACCAGCGCACTGCTGTTCGCGTCTGTCAGGTACCACTTCACCTGCTCACATTTTAACGCATTCAGCACGTCGAGCACATAGGAGACATTAAATCCAACCTCCATTTCCGGCCCTTCGTATTGCACATCAACAATTTCTTCAGCCTCTTCCTGTTCCGGATTGTTGGCTGTAATGTGCAGTAGATTGGTCTTCAAATGAAGACGAACGCCACGGAATTTTTCGTTAGAGAGGATCGCTGCCCGCGAGAAAGCCTGTTTCAGCAATTCGCGTTCCGCGATAAGAATTTTGTCACTCTGCCGTGGGAAGACTCGCCGATAGTCAGGAAAACGACCATCCACCAGTTTAGAGGTAAAAATAAAACCATCTGCTTCAGCACGCAGGTTATTCTGGCCAATTTGCAGTCGAATAGGACGTTCGTCATTTTCCAGCAAACGCGCCAGTTCTAATACCCCTTTGCGCGGTAAAATAACTTGATGCTCTGACTGCGGTTCATTTAAGACCTCACGACGACACGTTGCCAGTCGATGCCCATCAGTACCAACTGTCCGTAACCCTTGACCGCTGGTTTCAAACAACATGCCATTCAGATAAAACCGCACATCCTGGCTCGCCATTGAAAACTGTGTGGCTTCCATCAACCGTTTCAGTTCCTGCTGGCTGATATCAAACTCAAGTACGGAATTCCATTCTTCAATGTTCGGGTAATCAGTAGCTGGCAAGGTTGAAAGTGAATAACGGCTACGGCCGGAACGCAGAATGAGACGTTCCCCTTCCAGTACAAAATCCAGTTGTGCACCATCGGGCAAACCCCGACAGATATCCAGCAGCTTTCGCGCCGGTGTGGTAACACTGCCACCCACCACAATCCCATTAAGCGGCACCAGACCGATCATTTCCACTTCGAGGTCAGTCCCAGTCAGAGACAGACGCGACTCCGTCACATTGAGCAGTATGTTACTCAGGATTGGTAAGGTCGGACGGCCGCCGATAGAGCCGGAAACCAACTGCAATGGCCGTAACAAGCTGTCACGGCTGATGGAAAATTGCATGGACTGTTTCTCCGCGTTTAAGAGGAAAGGGTTCGGATCAGATTTGAGTAATCTTCTTTGATATCATTACTCTCTTCGCGCAATTCGGCAATTTTACGACAAGCATGCAGCACAGTGGTATGGTCACGACCACCAAAAGCATCGCCAATTTCCGGCAGGCTGTGGTTGGTCAGCTCTTTGGCCAATGCCATCGCCAATTGACGCGGGCGAGCTACTGAGCGGGAGCGCCGTTTGGATAGCAGATCCGCCACTTTGATTTTGTAATATTCAGCCACTGTTTTCTGAATGTTTTCGATCGTAACCAATTTTTCCTGCAATGCCAGCATGTCACGCAATGCTTCACGAACAAAATCAATATTGATCGGTTTTCCGGTAAAACGCGCATTGGCAATCACGCGGTTCAGAGCCCCTTCCAGTTCCCGCACATTGGAGCGCAGGCGTTTGGCAATAAAGAAGGCAACTTCATGCGGCAGATGGATTTTATTCTCTTCGGCCTTGCGCATCAGAATGGCCACTCGGGTTTCCAGTTCCGGCGGCTCAATCGCAATGGTCAGCCCCCAGCCAAAACGGGACTTCAACCGATCTTCAACCCCATCAATCTCTTTCGGATAACGGTCGGAGGTCAGAATGATCTGCTGATTGCCTTCCAACAACGCATTAAAGGTATGGAAAAACTCTTCCTGTGAACGCTCTTTTTTGGCAAAAAATTGGATATCGTCGATCAGCAGCGCGTCAACACTGCGGTAGTAACGCTGGAACTCCTGAATGGCGTTGTTCTGCAGCGCCTTGACCATATCCTGCACAAAACGCTCTGACTGCATGTAGATCACCTTGGCATTGGGTTTCCGCGCCCGGATGCCATTGCCAACAGCATGCAATAAGTGGGTTTTGCCTAAACCGGTACCACCATACAAAAACAGAGGGTTATAGGCCCCACCCGGGTTTTCAGCCACTTGATGGGCCGCCGCCAATGCCAGCTGGTTTGATTTACCTTCAACAAAATTAACAAATGTATAGGTTTCGTTAATATTGCTCTTGTGATTGATTTCCGGCATCGCATCCTGTTTGCTGGTCCAGGAGGGTACCGTGATGGCAGGTTCACTCCGCACCTCTGCCACCGGTGCAGAAGCCGGACTCACCGGTACAGAAGCCGCCGTCGGACGGCGACCAACCGCAAAATGCAGCGTCGGGGCATCCGCACCGCACAATTCAGTGAACAGACTATTGATCCGTAACAGATATTTATCGCGCACCCAGTCGAGAATAAACCGGTTGGCGGCATAGAGGGTCAGCGAACGATCACCAAACTCTGCCTGAAGCGGCCGGATCCACAAGCCGAACTCACCGGATGGTAATTCTTCCTGCAGCCGAGTCAGGCATTGCTGCCATAGCGAAGCGATCACTTTTCACCCCTGTCTGATCATTCATAAAGACCTTCTATTTTACTCCCTTTTGCGGATCGATCTCCAGATCTTGTTCGCAGGATCTTCACAATCATTACCGATCATGTGACTAATAATGTGGATAATGAATGGATAACATTGGCAGATGCTCACTATTTATCCACAGCATTGTTCACCGATGATCGACTGATCTCGTCAAACAGGACATGCCGCCACTGCCGGACCGCCAATACCAGCGTGGTTCCATGCTTTTCATCCATGGGCAGACTGCGATCGCCCCGGGTCAATTCACTGAACTCCCGCGCCCAGCGCGACATCAACTGCTGTAATTCGCGGTTACTGCTGTTACACAACAAGCCATTCAAGACTTGTAATTTTTCCGTCTCTTTATCAAAACGCGAATGGAAAAAGTCCTGCTGGATCCGCAGCAGAAAAAATCGCTGGATCGGACCATCCGGTAACCAGCTGAAATGTGTTGCCAAACGCAGGCGGATCCGGTTCCCCGGTAGCAGGTCAATGATCTTCAGTCGATCTAATGCCGCCAGTTTACGTACACACTCTATCTCTGTCAGGGCGTAGTGCGATAACAAATCCTGAAAGGTAAATCCATTGATCACACTCACCGCCACCAGCAGTAACAGCTGATCGGCAGCGATTTCTTGCTCCTGTTGCAAAGTCAGCTGGGTTAATTGTGGTTGCTGCCGTGCCTGTTGCATCAGTTCGGCAAATTCGATCTGCAACCAGTCACACAACTGTTCTAAGCGTTGCAGACTGAAACTCTCACTGGCGAACAAACGTTTTACCGAGGCTTCACTTAAATCGAGTTGAACCGCGACATCGGCATAGGTTTTACCCTGCGCTCTCAACTGTTTTTTCAGTGCCTGCAACAAGGAATGGGTCTGACTCATTAAGCTCTCCAGAAGATAAAAGTATTGATATGCAATACCACGAGGTGTGAATGATGCAACAAAAGTAATTCCATTTGTAAAAAACAATACCAGTGCCCACGATATAGTGACTGTTATATGGAAATCAGGACTTCCGTCATGTTTAAACTACTCCATCAGCGTGGCGCCCTCGCTTTTTTGCTGGCTGGCTTTATGAATGCTTTTGTCGATCTCGGGCATAAAATCATCATTCAAAATACCGTTTTTAAAATTTATGACGGGTCACATCAGGTTATTCTGACCGCCATCGTGAATGCACTGATCCTGCTGCCATTCATTATGCTTTTTGCCCCTGCGGGTTTCAGTTCCGATAAGTATCCCAAAAATATCGTGATGCGCTGGTCAGCCTGGATCGCGGTCGGATTAACACTAGCCATTACACTCTGTTATTACATGGGCTGGTTCTGGCCAGCGTTTACCATGACATTCCTGCTTGCGATACAAGCCACTTTTTACTCCCCGGCCAAATATGGCTACATTCAGGCGCTATTTGGTAAAAACCATCTGGCCGAGGCCAATGGTGCGGTGCAGGCAGTTTCCATCATTGCCATTCTGGCTGGCACGATCGCTTTTACCGTGGTCTTTGAACTGTGGTTTCCGACGGGTACAAAAACCAGCGGCCCCATCCTGCAATCGTTAGCACCTGCTGGCTGGATGCTGGTCGGTTGTACCTTGCTGGAACTCGCCTTGCTATACCGTCTTCCCACCTTGGAACATCCGGCACCCATGCCGGCCTTTGACTGGAAAAACAGCCTGACAGCCAAACAATTTCAAAAGGAGCTGCAACCTGTTGTTGCACGGGATGTGATCCGTTTGTCCGTCATTGGTCTGTCATTGTTCTGGGCGGTAGGTCAGGTTTTACTGGCCGCATTTCCGGCCTTTGCCAAACAGGCTGCCGGTATTCAAAACACACTGGTTTTACAGGGAGTGCTGGCCTGTACCGGGATAGGGATTGCACTGGGTTCGACATTGGCGGCGCGTGTTTCACGTAACTACATTGCGACCAGCCTGATTCCGGTTGGCATCATTGGGGTTGCTGCTGGTCTGGTGATGTTACCGCATTTCACCCAGGTACCTTGGTATGTCATCGACTTCCTGCTGATCGGTACCGCAGGCGGTATGTTTATCGTTCCCCTGAATGCATTGATCCAATTCCACAGTCGGGAAGATGAGTTAGGTAAGGTGATTGCGGGTAACAACCTGTTTCAGAACATCGCCATGCTGTCATTTCTGATACTCACCGTGATCGTGGCTGAATTGGGTTATGACGGCAAACATCTGCTGTATCTGATGGCGGTGGTCACTGTACTGGGCTGTGTTTATACCATTTGTAAAATGCCCCAGACCATGCTGTTGTTTATCGCACAGAGTTTGCTGAAACAACGCTATAAGGTGGATATTCAGGGTATTCAGAACATTCCGGCGACTGGCGGCGTATTACTGCTTGGAAATCACGTCAGCTGGATAGATTGGGCAATTGTGCAAATTGCCAGTCCGCGCCCGGTACGGTTTGTGATGATTAAAAGCATCTATGAACACAAGTATCTGAAATGGTTATTCCGTTTGTATGGTTGTATCCCCATCGCCAATGCCGGTAGCCGACGTGCGCTGGCAACCATCAGTGAATTACTGAATCAAGGTGAGGTGGTCTGCCTGTTCCCAGAAGGCAGCATCAGTCGCAACGGCCATCTGGGCGAATTTCGCCGCGGCTTTGAGTTGGCCTGTCGTCATGTCAACGACGACGTCGTCATCGTGCCGTTTTATCTGCGTGGTTTATGGGGCAGTCAGTTCTCTCGTTCCTCAAATAAACTGAAAACCTTACGCCGCAGTGGCTATTATCGCGAAATTATCGTTGCTTTTGGGCAGCCACAACCGAAAACCAGCCATGCTGCCTCGATCAAGCAACGTGTGTTTGATCTGTCGGTACAATCCTGGCAACGCCATGTGGAAAATTTGCCGACACTGACCAATGCCTGGATCAGCAGCGTGAAAAAGGCTGAACGCCGTAAACTGTCACTGGCGGATGGTATATCCAAGCCCCTGACGGCAGATAAAGCACTGACCGCCGCCTGGGCGTTAGCACACCGCATTCATCAGATCAGTCCGGAACAAAATATCGGCTTGCTGTTACCCACCAGCAACGGTGGAGTGCTCTGCAACATGGCGACATTGCTGGCAGGAAAGACCATCGTCAATCTGAATTATACGGCCAACAAAGCAGCTCTTCAGGCAGCGATTGAACAGGCAGAGATCCAGACTATCTATACCTCCCGCCGCTTTATCGAGCGCTTGGTCAAACGTAACCCTGATGCCGTATCTGTTCTGGAAGGACGCTATATCATTTATTTGGAGGATTTACGGGCTCAGATCCACTTCAATGAGACATTCTGGCGTTGGCTCGCCATCCGATTGCTGCCGACCCGGATCCTGAAACATCTTTGCAACTATGCGCATGACAGCCAGCAGACCGCGGCCATTATGTTCTCCAGCGGCAGCGAAGGCTCACCGAAAGGAGTCATGCTCAGTCATCAGAACATCATGGCAAATCTGAAACAGATCTCCGACGTCGTAAACACCCAGCAACAGGATGTACTGATGTCCTGCTTGCCACTGTTTCACGCCTTTGGCCTGACCGTAAACCAGTTTATGCCACTGATCGAAGGCATTCCGGTCATCTGTCATCCCGATCCGACGGATGCCATCGGGGTCGCGAAGGCGGTGGCACAATACCGGGCCACGATTCTTTGCGGCACCTCGACCTTTTTTCGGTTGTATGCCAAACACCCAAAAGTGCATCCATTGATGATGGAAAGCTTGCGGATTGTAGTGGCAGGAGCAGAGAAACTGAATCCGACCGTACGCGAAGCATTCTTGAAACGTTTTAATAAACATATTCTGGAAGGCTACGGTGCAACGGAAACCACCCCGGTGGCCAGCGTCAATTTGCCAGATTCTCTGGATACCCAATATTGGGATCTGCAAATTGGCAGTAAAATCGGCAGTGTCGGTATGCCGCTGCCCGGTTCCAGCGTCCGTATTGTTGATCCACAGACGTTGGAAGAACTGCCAACCGGCAGTGACGGAATGATCCTGATTGGCGGACCGCAAGTCATGCAGGGCTATTTGAATAACCCGGAAAAAACCGCCGATGTCATCAAAGAGATGGATGGTAGCCGCTGGTATATTACCGGTGACAAAGGACATCTGGATGAGGATGGTTTCCTGTTCATTGTCGATCGTTATTCCCGCTTTGCCAAAATCGGCGGCGAAATGATCAGCTTAAGCGCCGTTGAACAGGCTGTTCAGCAAACATTAGGCAGCGAAGCGGAGATCATTGCCGTGAATCTGCCTGATGATAAAAAAGGCGAACAGATCATCTTACTGACCGCTTTTGCACTGGATATTGATGAACTACGCAAAGCAATGCTGACACACGGTTGTCATCCGTTACTGCTGCCATCTCATGTTTTGCAACTCACCAACTTACCGAAACTAGGCTCCGGAAAAACGGATTTTAGTCTGGCACGTCAGATCGCACTGAAAACTCTTACACAAGATCCATCCGAGTGATCTTGCTCCGCACAGATAAACCGATATAATCGCCCGCCACGATCTTTCTGGATCGTGGCTTTTTTACGAGGATCCGGATAAAACAACGATTTCTCATGTCTGTTTCTGTCGGTTTTTGGCTGGCAGAT
This sequence comes from Tolumonas lignilytica, assembly GCF_000527035.1. Lineage (NCBI taxonomy): Bacteria > Pseudomonadati > Pseudomonadota > Gammaproteobacteria > Aeromonadales > Aeromonadaceae > Tolumonas > Tolumonas lignilytica. Next base: position 1,775,678 of record NZ_AZUK01000001.1, on the reverse strand, counting down.
TGACGAACAGCCGTTATCTGTTTAAAATCCGGCCTCTTTGAATTGATGTTTTCGCCATTTCATCGGCGCGTCGATGGGCGACAGCATCAAATCTGTACAGTTAATTCACGGATTATAGCTATGAAACGTACTTTCCAACCTTCAGTACTGAAACGTGCCCGCAATCACGGTTTCCGTGCTCGTATGGCAACCAAGAACGGCCGTAAAGTTCTGGCTGCTCGTCGCGCTAAAGGTCGCGTTCGCCTGACCACTGTTTAATGGTCAAGCACACCTTTCCTCGGGAGTTACGTCTGTTAACTCCCGAAAACTTCCAGAAAGTCTTTGCGCAACCTGTCCGCGCGTCTTCTCCGCATATCACTCTGTTGGCTACACGCAACGAACTGACACATCCGCGTCTGGGTTTAGCTATACCTAAAAAAGCATTAAAACGTGCGGTATGGCGTAACCGAGTTAAACGATTGGTTCGTGAAAGTTTCCGTCTGCATCAACATGAACTGCCGCCGATTGATGTTGTGGTGATCGCCAAATCAGGTATCCGCGATCTGGATAACCCTGCTGTATTACATCTGCTGGAAAAGCTATGGCGCACCCTCGCACGCCGCAGCAATGGCTAGTAGTTGCACTCATAAGAGTCTATCAGTGGGTCATTAGTCCACTTCTTGGCCCGCGTTGCCGCTTTACACCGACCTGTTCTCAATACATGATTGATGCGATTTGCCTGCACGGTCTCATAAAAGGCATTTGGTTAGGTGGCAAACGTCTATTAAAATGTCACCCTTTACATTCAGGCGGCCATGACCCGGTTCCGCAACCTCAGCAATCGAAGCGAAGAAAATAAACTATGCAACCTCAACGTAATCTCCTCTTGATCGGCTTATTGCTGGTCACCTTCATGCTCTGGCAGAGCTGGATGGTCGATAAGGCCCCGAAACCGGCAGCCCCGGCTACCGCTGAAAGTTCTGTTCCTGCATCCTCTACGGGTGATGTTCCAAATCAAAATGATGCCAGCAAAGTCAAACATGCCTTATTGACGCTGCGCTCTGATGTTTTAGAACTGACCGTTGATACGCTGGGTGGTGATGTTGTTGAAGCAAAACTGCTGAAGCAAACCATCAGTCAGGATTCAAACCAACCGTTTGTGTTGCTGGAAAAACAACCTCAGCATAGCTATATCGCACAAAGTGGTTTGATTGGTCGTGATGGAATTGATAACCAGGCAGAACGCCCTGTTTATACTGCTAACGGCTCTGATTTTGCGCTGGCTGACGGCAAGGATGAATTAGTCGTTCCGATGACCTTTACTGACGCCAAAGGAAATATCTTCACTAAACGCTTTGTTCTGAAACGCAACAGTTACGCTGTTGGTGTGGATTACCAGGTGAAGAACGTTTCTGCACAACCTTTGGAAGTGCAATTTTACGGTCAGTTGAAACAAACCATTGCCGATCCGGCTAATCAGCCTAGTAGCCCTGGCATGATGTCCAGTGCCTTCCATGGTGCCGCTTATTCTTCCGCCGAACATCGCTACGAAAAAGTGAAATTTGCCAATATTGGTGACGCTAAACTCGACATCACCACACCAGCAGGCTGGGTGGGCATGATGCAACACTACTTCGTGACTGCCTGGACAGGTAAAGCGGACGCCAAAAATCACATCTACAGCAATGCCGTCAATGTGAAAGCGGATGTTAAAGACAGTGGTGATGCCATCATCGGTATCAAACTGCCGCTGACAACAGTCGCAGCAAACTCCGAAGCCGTCGTCGGTTCTAGCCTGTGGATTGGTCCAAAACTGCAGGAACAAATGGCAGCAACAGCACAACACCTGGATCTGACCGTCGATTATGGCTGGTTGTGGTTTATTGCCCAGCCGCTGTTTAAACTGCTGAAATTCCTGCACAGCCTAGTCAATAACTGGGGTGTGGCCATCGTATTGATCACGCTGATTGTTCGTGGTGGTATGTATCCGCTGTCTAAGGCGCAATACACCTCCATGGCGAAAATGCGTATGCTGCAACCAAAACTGGCTGCTCTGCGTGAACGTTTTGGCGAAGACCGTCAGAAGATGTCTCAGGCCATGATGGAACTGTACAAAGAAGAAAAAGTTAACCCGTTGGGTGGCTGCTTCCCTCTGTTAGTACAGATGCCTATTTTCATCGCGTTGTACTGGACACTGATGGAATCGGTAGAACTGCGTCATGCACCGTTCATGTTGTGGTTGACTGACCTGTCGGCAAAAGATCCTTACTATGTGTTGCCGCTGCTGATGGGTGCCTCCATGTGGTACATCCAGAAGATGAGCCCAACCACAGTGACCGACCCGATGCAGCAGAAAGTGATGCAATTTATGCCGATCATCTTCACTTTCATGTTCCTGTGGTTCCCTTCTGGTCTGACTCTGTACTGGGTGGTCAGTAACATCGTGACCATTACTCAGCAAACACTGATCTTCCGTCAGTTGGAGAAAAAAGGTCTGCATACCCGCAAGAAATAGTCTTTCGGCTAGCTAACCTTCCGGCCCCGCATGATGCGGGGCTTTTTATTCGGCTTTCACCACAATATTCATTACAATTTCAAAAAGAATCCTATTCAGAGAATCGGCATGCACACAGATACCATCGTTGCGCTGGCCACCCCACCCGGTCGTGGTGGCATTGGCATCCTGCGCGTCTCCGGCCCGCTATGTACCCAGGTGGCAGAACAGGTTTTAGGTAAAATACCGAAACTTCGCCACGCAGAATTGCTGCCTTTCTGCGATACCGATGGCAAAGTTCTGGATCAGGGGATTGCCTTGCTGTTTAAAGCACCTTACAGCTTCACTGGCGAAGATGTATTAGAACTTCAAGGGCATGGTGGCCCCGTGGTGTTGGATATGCTGCTGCGCCGTATTTTGACCATCAATGGCGTTCGTCTCGCCCGGCCCGGCGAATTTTCTGAACGCGCATTTATGAATGACAAATTGGATCTGGCGCAGGCTGAAGCCATTGCCGATTTAATTGAAGCCACCAGTGAACAAGCCGCCCGCTCGGCCATGCAATCATTGCAAGGTGAATTCTCCAGCCGGATACATCAGCTGGTCGACTCGTTAACTAACTTGCGTATCTATGTGGAAGCGGCAATTGATTTTCCCGAGGAGGAAATCGATTTTCTCTCTGACGGCAAGATTGCCCGCGCATTATATGGTGTGATGAACGATCTGGCGCTGGTCAAACGAGAGGCACAGCAAGGTGCTCTATTACGCGAGGGCATGAAGGTCGTCATCGCAGGGCGCCCCAATGCGGGCAAATCCAGCTTGCTGAATGCGCTGGCTGGTCGTGAATCCGCCATTGTCACGGATATTGCCGGAACGACCCGTGATGTCTTGCGTGAGCATATTCATCTGGATGGTATGCCACTACATATCATTGATACCGCCGGTTTACGCGACACCACCGATGCGGTAGAAAAAATCGGGATTGAACGGGCCTGGGCGGAGATTGTACAGGCCGATCGCGTTCTGTTTATGGTGGACGGGACGACCACCGATGCTCGTAATCCGCATGATATCTGGCCGGATTTTGTTGATCGGTTACCCAAAAACCTTGGTATTACCGTGATCCGAAATAAAGCCGATTTGACAGGTGAAGCTCTGACGGTCTGCGAAGAAAATGGCTATGCCGTTTACCCTATCTCGGCAAAAACAGGTTTAGGTCTGGATGCATTACGTGAACACCTGAAAGCCTGTATGGGTTTCCAAAGCACCCTGGAAGGAGGGTTCATTGCACGTCGTCGCCATTTGGATGCCATCCAACGTGCCGATGAACGTCTGGAGGAAGCCAAAATACAACTGGAAGAGTATCGTGCTGGTGAGCTGGTGGCGGAAGAATTACGCCTTGCTCAGGAAGCGTTAAGCGAAATTACCGGTGCGTTCAGTGCCGATGACCTGCTGGGGCGGATATTTTCTTCGTTCTGTATCGGAAAGTAAAATGCAGTAAAAAGTAAACGACAGCCATGAAAAAGCGGAGCTGATAACCTGCTCCGCTTTTTCATGATTAGGCTTAAACGCGGGCCGCACTCTCTTCTTTGCGGCGTAATAGCTCTAATAAATCGGTTTCGGCTTTCTTTCTGGCAGTCACTTCCGTTTCTAATTTTGCCGTCAGCGCTTTTGCACTGTGTTCGGCATTCAGTTTGGCTACCCGCTCCTGTTCCAGGGTCTTGTATAACTGATCTAAATCAGCTTCCAAACGAGGCACAGACTCAAGTTTCAATTGCGCCTTAACAAGCTCCATTCGTGACTGTGTTGCTGATTCTTTTTCAACATCGATCTCTTCTCTTGCACGTTTTAATTCCGCATTCAATTGCTCAAATCGGCCAGAGATTTCATTTTTGATTGCACGTGCAGAATTTAATTCAACACCTTGTTTAATTAACTGCTGCTCCTGTTGTTCAATTTCGATCAGCAGCTCACTGTTTACCTGACGCAACGTATTAATTTCACTTTCATATTTTGTTTTAACACTTGTGAGCTGCCGGGTAATAAATGCTTCCAAAGTACGCTGCAATTCTGCAGAGACTGTCGTTTCTAAATCCGTCTCGACAATCTGCTGAGACGATTGCCATGCCTGAAAAAATCGCCAGATCACTGACATAGAACCTGCGGGTAAACGCTTCCGAATATCCAGTACTGTCGGTTGATTCCCTTCTGCACAAATAGCGTCTGCTGCCGCATTCACTTGCTCTTGCGTTATTGTAATGTCGTTCATTCTATTACCCGATTATTGATGTTATTCGGTGTATATCCGCCACCCTGATTCGGACGGAGAATCAAATTGCATCAAGTATAGTCGGGACACCTGTAAAAAACGCGGGTTAAACTCATAACAATGTCAGAATCTCAGAGTGAATCACATCTCATCTGATAGAGGTTAATACAATGAAAAAATAGGGTTAAAAAACCGGGACAATTTTCATCTATCACCCGGTTTTTAGGTTTGAAAAATCAAATCTGACTGACCAGATCAAACGCATCACGCACTGCATGCATGACATTGTTAACCTGTTTGGCATCCCCTAGCAGGTAAACATGCTCACGTTCCGCCCGTAGTGTTTCATACAAAGAATTATTAGCCTGATAGCCAATCGCCGTGACTATCGAATCAGCAACCAATTCAGTTTGTTGCCCTTCTGTCTGTAATACGATCCGTGAATCGACCGCATGAGAAATAATGGTGTTGGTCTTGATGGTAATCCCTTTTTGGGGAAGTAAATTTTTTAACGTTTCGGTACTGCTGTAACTCAGTGTTTTATTAATTGGTAATATTTCATTTTGTTTTTCAATGAGTGTGACTTGTTTTCCCTGATTTTTCAGCCAGAGTGCCGTTTCACACCCAACCAGACCCCCACCGGCGACAATTACAACATGCCCCGGATCTTTCGCTCCGGTCAGCACGCTTTCCGCGCTGAAAATAGACCGAAAACCAGGGATATTTTGTTTGATGGGCGTTGAACCGGTGGCAATCAAAATAATATCAGCATCATTTTGTCGGATGGCTTCTTCATCTATCCAGGAATGTAAATGGATGGGTACATTCAATTCATGCAGTTCACTACCATACCAGTGGATCAGCGCATGACATTCCTTCTTAAAATCCGGCATACCACCCGCGACCAAATTACCGCCTAAATAGCCTTTTTGTTCATATAACTCAACCTTATGCCCCCGGCGGGCCGCTACTCTGGCCGCCTCCATGCCTGCCACCCCACCACCAATAACCATAATATTTTGGGGTACAAAACTGGGAGTAATCGTCTCCTTCATTGAACCAAAATAGCTATCTCCAGAGAAAGAAATAGCATTGTGTCCGATATCCATATAGCTATTTTTTTTCAGCATGGTTCACCTGCCTACATCCGTTACTACACACAAAGCAGAGATAAATAGCAAAACCGTTGACTGAATCAATTCAGTGAATAAGTTCAGAATAAAAAGCGAGGAATAAATGGTCAATGCTACAAATGCACAGGTAGCGGATTAATTACAATATTTTGAATTGGATCAAAAAACATAAGGCTGCATACACAATACACCCTTATAAAACAGATAGTTAAATCAATTAATACCGTTTTTTATAACAAAGGTAGACAATAAACGTTTAATATATTGCTGCATCGCCGATTCCAAATCGTATTGGCCATCATGTAAACACCAATCAAAAATGACACCGCGAGCCGCAATCAATAAACATTCAGCAATCTGAGCAGCACTCTGTTCGGTGGTCATTAATTGATGATTTTGTGCCTCAATGATGATTTGTTGCAGTAAAGACAACATAAACCGTTCGTATTTAACAAACAGCTTATTATCTGTGTTGTACAGCGATTTTACGGTATCAAAACCAACATTCAGACAGTAACGGGCATAATGGGAAAAATATTCCAGAACACGTGAGCAGCCACTCGGTGCAGTTAATGCGCTAGCCACATACTCCTCAAAATAACGATCCGCTTCCAGATAGATTTCGAAAAAGATATCGTTTTTTGATTTGAAATAGTGATAAAACGCTCCGACTGAAACACCTGCTTTTTTACTAATATCCTCAATCGTTATACTTTGATAATTATTTTTCTCCATTAAAGCCACAGCAGCCTGATAGATCCGTATTTTAGTTTCTAATGCTTGCTGTTTTCTACTTTTGGCAGGTTTATCACTCATGGATACTATTCCGATACGACTGAATTATTATTTACTGATTCTAATGGTATTGGAAATAAACCTGCAAATCATCAGGTAGATTAAATAGTTACAATGTTACATTTTTAGAAAAATAAAGAGCCAGGGATAACAATATACCTGGCTCATCACTGCCGCTTAAAGGAAGGGATAATCGGTATAACCTTCCGGACCTGAACCATACATTTTATCGGTACGAAGCTCATTCAATGGTGCATGCTGCTTTATCCGCGCCACCAGATCCGGATTTGCGATAAATGATTTACCAAAAGCCACGGCATCAGCATGACTTTCATTCAAAACCTGTTGTGCGGTATCAGCAACAAATTGTTCGTTCGCAATCAATGTCCCGCCAAATGCCTTTTTCAGCATTGGAGTTAAAGCGGGTGCATTAAAATGTTCACGGGTAAAAATAAAGGCTATCTGACGTTTTCCCAGCTCCTTGGCAACATAGCCAAAAGTGGCCGCCGGATCGCTATCCCCCATCGAATGTGAATCACCGCGAGGCGCTAAATGCATGCCTACCCGACCCGCCCCCCAGACGGAAATCACCGCGTCAGTCACTTCCAACATTAATCGGGCGCGATTTTCGATGCTGCCGCCGTAATTATCTGTCCGCAGATTGGTCGAACTTTGCAGGAATTGATCCAGCAAATAACCATTGGCACCATGAATTTCTACACCATCGAACCCGGCTTTCTTCGCGTTTTCAGCGCCTTTGCGATATGCCTCAATAATTGCAGGGATCTCATCAGACGCTAATGCCCGCGGCGTTTCAAAATTTTTCAGCGGACGCACCAGACTGACATGACCTTCCGCAGCAATGGCACTTGGCGCTACTGGCAATTCACCATTGAGATAAATGGGATCAGAAATACGACCGACATGCCACAACTGCAGCACGATCCGGCCTCCCGCCTGATGGACAGCATTGGTAACCAGTTTCCAGCCCTCGACCTGTTCATCCGACCAGATACCAGGGGTATCCGGGTATCCTACACCCATTGGGGTAACTGAAGTCGCTTCGCTGATAATCAGCCCCGCTGAAGCGCGCTGTGCATAATATTCAGCCATTAGTGCATTCGGGATACGACCCTCGCTGGCACGGCAACGGGTCAGTGGCGCCATAATAATGCGGTTAGGGAGTGATAGTTCTCCCACTTGGATCGGATCAAACAAGGTCGTCATACCATACTCCTGAGTAAAGTTATAAAGCCTGCTTCATATGAGCGGTAAACTCATCAATCACCGTTTCATTTCGCTGGTAATACACCCACTGCCCCAAGCGCTTGGAATTTAGCAGTCCGGCTCGCTGTAATGTCGCCAGATGGGCAGAAATGGTGGATTGAGATAAGCCCGCCTTCGCATAAATCTGTCCAACACAAACACCATCAACATACGAACTTTTCTGATCCGGGAACTCCTGCTCCGGATGTTTCAGCCAATATAAAATATCTCGCCGGGCCGGGTTCGCCAGCGCCTTGATGATGATGTCGACTTCCTGATTATTCATAATCGTTTACCTGAACAGATGGCATTACTGTATATCGAAATATTTCGATATACAAATATAAAAATAACAATATCCCATTTTTTATCAACACAGAGGAAAAAAATACAGCAGATAGACTGACCGAAATCCTGGATCTGTGATTGCGGATTTATTGTAAATCAGTAGTAAAGAATAGATATCAGAAAGATTATCGAGGAGTTTTTAATGGTTTGATTAACTGATCCAATCCTTCGATTTTAAGCTCCAGACACAATGCCATCAACTCGCCAAGCTGACCTTGCGGGAACCCTTTTTTCGCAAACCAAAGCAGATATTCTTCAGGTAAATCGATCAGCATCCGCCCCTGATATTTGCCAAACGGCATGGCCGTACGAGCCAGTTGAAGCAGATGCTGTTGTGTAAACATGAGACGTTATTTCAGTTCAAGGTTTGAGCTTAAAATACCGCGACTCATTCAGGATGAAAATGTTTTTAATCGGCGATGTCAGAAAGCGCGACTTGATTGAGGTGAGCCTGCGCGGCAGGATTATCGATCCCTGCTGATTTGCTTGGGTTCATCTCTTTCATCAAACCACCATTTTGAGCACCACTATCATGAATAGTGACTGAACTTAACCGCGCTTGCGCTACCGGATCTTTGATGGATTTCAACTGATAACGTTGATTACTCATCTCTTTCATTAATCCACCATCGACATGTAACCCAGAAAATGCAACCGATTGCGCAGATGCAGAAACGGTCATCGCCAAGCCAATGGCAGCCAAACTAAGGCGAAACATAGAAGATTTGTTCATGGTATAACTCCTAAATAACAGAAGGCGCGCCTGAGACAGCAAGGGATCAGGCGTAAAAACTCGCAAATCAGAAAAAATAACGAATACAGAAGAACACCAGCCGGACAAAACCGGCCGGTAAAACCAGAATTAGCGCGAGGTTGGCGTAATGAAATGGATCAACGGCTGAGAAACAGAATCGGCAGTGAAGCTGGCATCCACACTTTGTCCGGCAGAGATACCAGTCAATACATTATCACCATCCACTTTATAAGTGATAGTGCGTACCGGCCAACCCAGTTCACTTACGGCATCTTGTGCTAATGTCACTTGATGATTAGTGGCATCGACTTGTTGAACGGTACCGTGGACATGGTAAAGGTTAACGTCTGCTTGTGCTGCCGTGGCAGTGAACAGTGAAAATACGGCAACCGCAGCGATATGGGATAATGATTTGTTCATGTTCAATTCTCCTGGAAATCAACTTTTAAGCGTATCGTGATATCCATCACTGCATGATTTCTTAAATCATGAAACCATTTTCCGTTGGCATGTGTTCACTCTATTGATTTCTTACATACAGATAAATAGCATTTATAAAGATTGACTATTTCATAAACCGGAACAATAAATGGATCACCTGCGTAATTTAAGTGCACTCATAGCAGTGGTTGAATGCGGTAGTTTTGTTGCGGCTGCGCAGCGGATGCATAGTTCTAAAGCAGCGGTGTCACGTTATATCCAAGAGCTAGAAACCTATCTGGGTGTTCGTCTGCTGCAACGTTCAACCCGCCGTATCGCACTCACTGAAGCCGGTCGCGACTATTACCAACGCACTAAACAAATTCTAGTTGATCTGGATGATGCTAACAGTGCCGTCGGTGCAAATAATGCCAGTCTGGTCGGCAATATCCGCGTCAATGCTCCTCTCACCTTTGGTACGCGTTATCTTGCACCCTTGTGGGCTGAGTTTATGGAACGTCACCCGTCTATTACTCTGGATATCGAACTGAATGACCGCCGGGTCGATCTATTGGAAGAAGGGTTTGATCTGGCGATCCGCATTGGCAATCTGGCCGATTCCTCGCTCGTTTCACGCCGGTTGTCAAATAGCCATGCGGTGTTATGTGCCTCGCCCGCCTATCTGGAAAAATACGGTACACCCACTACGCCGGAAGAACTGGCGCAACATCAGGCCATCTCTTATTCATACCTGCCTACTGGCGACATCTGGCATTTCTATTCTGCCAAACAAGGCGAACGCGCCATCAACATAAAAGCCAGAATGCACACCAATAATGGCGACACCATCCGGGCGGTGGTATTAGCCGGTCAAGGCATCGCTCTACAACCCATCTTTCAGGTCGGACCGGATATTCAAGAAGGTAAACTTGTCACGTTCATGACGGAATGGGCAGGCCCTTCGTTTGGCATTCATGCGGTCTATCCCTCACGTAAGCATCTGTCACTGAAGGTAAAAACGCTGATCGACTATCTGGCTGAGAAATTGGCTGGTACAGATTGGCAGCAACCAGCCAACACCTGATTATTCCGTTACTTTTTTATGTATTGCTTTTTTATCTGCCAACTTGTCAATATTCACCCAGTTTTTGAGCAAGGCATAGACTAGCGCCAGTAAGATCGGCCCTAAAAACACCCCTAACAGACCAAAACTGATCGCGCCACCGGCCACTCCAAACAAAATCAACACAATCGGCAACGGACTGCTACGCCCAATGACCAGCGATTTAACCACGTTATCGATCGAACCCACAGCAAATAACACCCAGACCGCCACAAAAATGGCCCAACCAACCGAGCCATGCTGATACAGCCAGGCGATCGCCGGAATCGACAGCAGCATAGGCCCGCCTGGTATCACCGATACCAGACAGGTCGCTAAGCCTAAACTCAGTGCATGCGGCACTTTGGCAATGACATAGGCAAACCAGGCAAAAATCCCCTGGGCAATCGCGGCACCAATGAATCCGTTCACGACGCCCCGGATCGTAGTATGTGCCACCTGCAGAAGACGGATCCCTTCCCGGGGCGCAATTTTATGACAGAAGGCCAGAATCCAGCGATGAATAGTCTCACCGTTGGCATATAACACTCCAGCAATGAGCAGACTAATCAATAACATCAACATACCGGCACCAAAGGATCCGGCGACACTCAACATCATCTTCGCCAAGGGTGCTATGAACCCTTTCAGTGGTGTCAAAACCTGCAAATCCTGCTGCTGGATGCTTTGCCATTGCGTCTGTAACCAGCCCCCGGCATACGGCACATTTAAAAGCCACTGCGGCAGATCCGGCCAAACCCCCGCCTCGATTTTTTGCTGTAATATGCGGGCAAAATGCGTCAGTTGTTGCGCAAATTCAACGGATGCCAGCACTAAGGGCACGACCACAAACAACATCATCACCGTGACCACCAATGCCGCCGCTACATGATTCCGCCCGCCTAAACGGGCAGAGACCCAAGTGAAAGGCTCCCAGGTGGCAGAAACCAGAATGATGGCCCAGAGTGTTGCCACCAGAAACGGGGCAATCACAATAAAGGCAGCCGCAACAATCGACACCAGCAGTAATAGCGCAACTAATGGTTGCGTTAATTCATTAAAACGAGACGGCATACTTCCGGCTCCTTGATGAGTTGAAAGTCGTGATGAATTAAAAGTTTAGTGAGTAGCACGTTTTAATTTAGGCAGCGGGATCTGCGAAAGCAACATGCCCGTCATCATCAGTGCACAACCGATCCAACCGCGCAGGGGTAACGATTCACTTAAAAAGACCACGCCCCCAATCGCAGCAAAAACAGCCTCCATACTCATAATAATGGCGGCATGAGTCGGTTTGGCTTTTTTCTGCGCCACGATCTGCAAGGTATAAGCCACACCGACACTGATCAGACTGGCAAACAACACGGCTTTCCAGGCCGCAAAGACAGAGGACAACGACGGCGTTTCCAGCCAGAACGCTACCAGCATGCTCAATACACCGCAGGACAAAAACTGCACGGCGGATAACTGCAAGGCATTCACTCTGCGACCAATAAAATCAATCCACAAAATATGGCAAGACCAGAAAATAGCCCCAATAAACATCAGCATGTCACCACGAGACATGCTCAGATCATCATTGATACTCAGCAGATACAGGCCGGCCAGAGCAATTCCCGCTCCTAGCCAGGCATTCAAACCGGTGACATGGCGTAAAAACAGGCCTAAGAATGGCACCAGGATCATATATAACCCCGTGATAAAGCCGGCTTTCGCTGCCGAGGTATACAGTAATCCGACTTGTTGCAGGGCCGCAGCTGCAAACAAGATCGTACCCGCCACCCCACCCGCCAGCCAGATCGACGTCTTGGCGGCGGGAGTCACCGCAACGGATTGTTTACGCGAAAAAAACCAAATAAGAGGTAACAGCGACACCGCACCCAGTAGAAAACGGATCCCGTTAAACGAAAATGGCCCCATGTGCTCCATCGCGACACGCTGGGCAACAAAAGCAAACCCCCAGATCGCAGCGGTCAGCAATAACATCAGATTAGCTTGCATAGTTCTCTCTTCAATGGAATGCAAAATGCGTCTTTCCGGCTATTCTGCCTGAATTTCTGTTACGATCCTGCCTTAATATTGCAGTGATGATGAAGCTTATGCCGCAAACCACCGATTCTTTTTGGGATATTTTCTGCACCGTGGTCGATAACTACGGTGATATCGGCGTTACCTGGCGTCTGGCCCGCCAGCTAGCCAATGAATATCATCAGGCAATACGCCTCTGGGTCGATGATTTACCGACGTTCCAGCGCATTTGCCCATCACTGGATCTGACGCTGGCAGAACAACAAATCGACAATGTGTTGATCGGTCACTGGAATGCCACCTTTCCGGCACAATGGCAGCCAGGCCAGGTAGTGATTGAAGCGTTTGCCTGCGAACTGCCGACCGAAGTACTGCAAACCCTCCAGCAGATGCAGACTCCGCCGATTTGGTTGAATTTGGAATACCTGACCGCCGAAAGCTGGATCGATGGCTGTCATGGCTTACCCTCCCGTCAGCAGCATCTGACCAAGTTTTTCTTTTTTCCCGGTTTCAGTGCCCAAAGTGGTGGCTTGCTCTGTGAAAACAACCTGTTTTCAGAGCGGGAGCGCTGGTTACAACAACCCGATTACCGCCAGCAATTTTGTCACGCAAGAGGTCTGTTAGCCCCCCAGGACAATGAGTTATTTATCAGCCTGTTCAGCTATGAAAATCAGGCATTGCCCGCGTTGCTGGCCTGCTGGCAGCAACACCCCATCCCGGTACGCTGTTTGATCCCGGCGGGCCGGACACTGAACAGCTTACGGGCACTGTTACCCGCCGAAGTTTGTCAGGCCGGTGGCCGCTGGCAACAAGGCTCGCTGACCGTAGAGGTCATCCCGATGACCGATCAGACCGGCTACGACCAGCTGCTGTGGTGCTGTGATTTCAATATTGTCCGTGGTGAAGATTCATTCCTGCGCGCACAATGGGCCGCGCGGCCGTTTCTGTGGCATATCTATCCGCAGGAAGATGCGGCTCATCTGGAAAAATTGGAAGCCTTTTCTGCTCGTTACAGCCAAACCATGTCCGCCGAACTCGCGCAGGCAGTCCGGGAACTGTTCATGCACTTCAATCAGGAACATCCGGACGAGTTAAAACAGAACTGGCTGACAGTACAATCTCATTGGTCTGAATGGCAGCAACAGGCACAACATTGGCCGCAAACTGCACTCGCTGGTGGAAATTTAGCCAGCCAACTGGTGCAATTTGTCAAAAAACAGCTAGAATGCTGCGCGTAAATCTAAGCTTAAGCTAAATTCAGGAATTGAACACATGAAAATCGCTCAGGAAATCCGTGTCGGTAACGTCATCATGATCGGTAAAGACCCAATGGTCGTGCTGAAAACCGAATTCAACAAATCCGGCCGTAACTCTGCCGTTGTTAAAATGAAAATGAAAAACCTGCTGTCAGGCGCAGGCGCAGAAACTGTGTTCAAAGCCGATGACAAACTGGACACCGTACAGCTGGAACGTAAAGAATGTACTTATTCTTACTTCGCTGATCCAATGTATGTGTTCATGGATACTGAATACAACCAGTACGACATCGAAAAAGAAAACCTGGGCGACGTACTGAACTACCTGATCGACGGCATGGAAGACATCTGCGAAGTAACCTTCTACGAAGGTAAAGCGATCTCCATGGAACTGCCAATCACTATCGTACGTGAAGTGGAATACACTGAGCCTTCAGTTCGTGGCGACACTTCAGGCAAAGTCATGAAGCCTGCTAAACTGAAAGGCACTGATGCCACCATCTCTGTTGCCGATTTCGTTAAGATCGGTGACAAGATCGAAATCGACACCCGTACCGGTGAATTCAAACGCCGCGTGTAGTCTTCTGCATCGCCTTGTTTTATAAAAGGAGCCATCACGGCTCCTTTTTTATTTAAGGAAACACAATGGCTCATATTGATCTCATCATTGGCTCAACCCTCGGTGCCGCAGAATATGTGGCCGAACATCTTGCCGAGCAGTTGCAAACCCACCAACACACCACCACATTGCACTATCAACCGGATCTGGTTCAACTGCTGGCCAGCAAAGGTCCGGATACCGTCTGGCTGGTGGTCACCTCAACCCATGGTGCCGGACAAGTACCGGATAATCTGCATGCGTTTACTCAGGATCTGGTACAAAAACCGTTGCAACTGGCCGATCTTCGCTATGCGGTCGTGGCACTTGGCGATAGCAATTACGATACCTTTTGTGCCGCAGGCCGTCTGCTGGATCAATTACTGGAACAGACCAATGCCCAAAAGATCGGTGAACGTCTGGAAATTGATGTCACGCAGCATGAGATCCCCGAAGATGCCGCCGATCTGTGGTTCACCACATGGCACCTGTTACTGAACTGATCCCCCCTCTACCCGGGATCACCATGACAACGTGACGTGATCCCATTTTCGATTTATGATCTTATCCACTACGACAAACGATCGTGTCAGAAAAAGCCTTGCACAGATTTATCCACAGAAGATTGACAATTGGATCGTCATAAAAATACAGATACGCACAGTTTAGGATCATCAAAAAAAGTTTTGTGTATAACCATACTGAAAACCACTGATTAAGCTCTTTTTATCCTATTAACAACCAGATAGATCACTTGAGTCTGTGCATAACAACGCTGGTTATACTCATGTTTGACCTCGCTGGATCCCCGAAAAACCACAGGATTGGATCCATCTCAACACCTTGATCAATCTGATCATTTTTAAGTTATTAACAGAGACCCGCGATCCATATAATAAAGATCAATAAGAAGATCATAAAAAGATCCTAGATCTAATAAGCAATCCCATTCCTCTTAAGATCGTTCTTTGATGTTATTGATCCCGTAAACCCGTTAGAATATGCGCCCACTGAAATAACGATCCTTGATGGCAATAATTGGAGTTTGCATATGCAGTATCATGATCAATTCGATGTGATTGTGGTTGGCGGAGGCCATGCGGGCACCGAAGCGGCAACCGCGGCAGCACGTATGGGCATGAAAACCCTGTTGCTGACCCACAACATTGAGACATTAGGACATATGTCTTGTAATCCGGCCATCGGAGGGATCGGAAAGGGCCATTTGGTGAAAGAAGTGGATGCCATGGGTGGCGTAATGGCGCAAGCCATCGATCATGCCGGGATCCAGTTCCGTATCCTGAATTCATCCAAGGGCCCAGCAGTACGCGCAACCCGTGCGCAGGCAGATCGTTTACTGTATAAACAGACAATCCGACATACGCTGGAAAATTATCCTAATCTGCAACTGTTCCAGCAGGCCTGCGATGATCTGATCCTCGACGGTGATCGGGTCTGTGGAGTGGTCACCCAAGCTGGGATCCGTATTTTAGCGAAAACGGTCGTACTGACGGCGGGCACATTTTTAAACGGCCTGATCCATATTGGTATGGAGCATTATCGTGGCGGTCGTTCGGGTGATCCAGCCTCTGTCACACTGGCGGAACGCATGCGTGAACTGCCGCTGCGGGTTGGTCGACTGAAAACAGGCACGCCTCCTCGCATTGATGCGCGCTCCGTTGATTTCTCACAATTGCAGGTGCAGCCGGGTGATGATCCGGTGCCGGTCTTTTCCTATCTGGGAAAACCGGAACAGCATCCGCGGCAGGTGCCTTGTTTTATCACGCATACCAACACACAGACCCATGATGTGATCCGGGCCAATCTGGATCGCAGCCCGATGTATGCGGGGGTGATCGAAGGGATCGGCCCACGTTATTGTCCGTCGATCGAAGATAAGATCATGCGCTTTGCCGATAAAGACGCGCATCAGATCTTCATCGAGCCGGAAGGCCTGACGACACATGAGCTCTATCCGAACGGGATCTCCACCAGCCTGCCATTTGATGTACAGGTGCAGATCGTGCGTTCAATGAAAGGCTTTGCCAACGCGCACATCGCCCGTCCCGGCTATGCGATTGAATATGACTTTTTCGATCCGCGCGATCTGAAACCGAATATGGAAAACAAGTGTCTGCAGAACCTGTTCTTTGCCGGCCAGATCAACGGGACTACCGGTTACGAAGAAGCGGCGGCACAAGGGATGTTGGCTGGGATCAATGCGGCATTGCGGGCTCAGGATAAAGATCCTTGGGCGCCACGTCGCGATCAGGCCTATATCGGGGTTCTGATGGACGATCTCTCGACGCTGGGTACCAAAGAGCCTTACCGCATGTTCACCAGTCGTGCCGAATACCGCCTGCTGCTGCGCGAAGACAATGCCGATCTGCGCCTGACTCCTATCGCCCGGGAACTGGGTCTGGTGAATGAAGAGCGTTGGGCATTTTTCAACCACAAGCTGGAAATGATGGCACAGGAACAGCAGCGTCTGAAAGACTGCTGGATCCAGCCTCAACATCCAGCGGCAGAATCGCTGAATGCGATCCTGAAAACGCCATTGAGCCGTCCGGTGAATCTGGAGGATCTGCTGCGTCGTCCGGAAGTGAACTATCAGGATCTGATGGCAATTGAAGGCATTGGTCCGGGGATTGAGCATCAACAGGCGGCGGAGCAAATCGAGATCCAGGTGAAATATGCCGGTTATATTGATCGCCAGCAGGATGAAATCGACAAACAACTCCGCCATGAAGAAACCCTGTTGCCATTGGATCTGGACTACAGCGACGTACCGGGACTGTCGAAAGAGGTTTGTATCAAACTGAACGATATCAAACCACAGACCATCGGCCAGGCATCGCGCATTTCCGGCGTGACGCCGGCGGCGATTTCCATTTTATTAGTTCATTTGAAAAAACGCGGCTTGCTGCGTAAATCGGCCTGATTTTATGCAAACATTACTCCCTCAATTGGAATCGTTGCTGCAACAAGCCAATATATCGCTGTCCGATCAGCAGAAACAGCAACTGCTGGCACTGGTCGGGTTGCTGCATAAGTGGAACAAGGCATACAATCTGACGTCAGTACGTGAACCGGAAGGGATGCTGGTACGCCACATCCTCGACAGTATTGTGGTTGCGCCCTATCTGGATGGTCAGCGCTTTATTGATGTCGGTACCGGTCCGGGGTTACCCGGCTTACCATTGGCCATCGTGCAACCGGATAAGCAGTTTGTCTTGCTGGATAGCTTGGGAAAACGGATCCGCTTTATCCGTCAGGTTATTCTTGAATTGGGCTTAAAAAATGTCGTGGCGGTTCAATCTCGGGTGGAGGAATTCCACGATGAGATGGGGTTTGATGGGGTTTTAAGCCGTGCCTTTGCATCACTGACGGACATGCTGACTTGGTGTCGGCATTTACCGGCCCCCCAAGGCGTATTCCTTGCGTTAAAAGGGGTTTATCCGCAGGATGAATTGGAAACGCTGCCATCAGACTTTACACTGGTTGCTGCGCACCGCTTGGATGTGCCGCAACTGGATGCTGAACGTCACCTGATTATTGTGAAAAAACAACATTAGGATCCGCTACTGTGGGAAAAGTCATTGCCATAGCAAACCAGAAAGGTGGCGTCGGTAAAACGACCACCAGCGTGAATTTGGCTGCTTCAATGGCGGCGACACGTCGCAAAGTCCTGTTGATCGATCTCGATCCGCAGGGGAATGCCACGATGGCCAGCGGCGTTAACAAATACGAAACCGAACGCACCATCTATGAACTGCTGGTGGATGAAATGCCAGTGCGAGATGTGATCATCACCGAAACCACAGGCGGTTATGATCTGATTGCGGCCAATGGCGATGCTACGGCCGCCGAAATTCGACTCATGGAAGTCTTTGCGCGTGAGCTTCGTCTGCGCAACGCGCTGGCGCCGATCCGCGATGACTATGATTTTATTTTTATAGACTGCCCGCCAGCGTTAAATTTGCTGACGGTCAATGCCATGTCAGCGGCTGATTCGGTATTAGTACCGATGCAATGTGAATATTTTGCCCTGGAAGGTTTAACGGCACTGGTGGATACCATCAGCAAACTGGCTGCGGTGGTCAATCCAGAACTGAAAATCGAGGGTGTACTGCGAACGATGTTCGATCACCGTAACCGGCTCTCCAACGAAGTCTCGGAACAGTTAAAACAATATTTCGGTGATAAAGTTTACCGGACCATCATTCCGCGCAATGTGCGGCTGGCCGAAGCGCCAAGTCATGGGACTCCTGTGATGTATTACGATAAAAGTTCGCTAGGCTCAAAAGCCTATCTGGGATTGGCCGGCGAATTGTTACGCCGGGAAGAACAACAAAAGACCGAAGCCTCAGCGTGAGATAATCCGTTATGACCTCTAAAAAACGCGGTTTGGGCAAAGGCCTGGAAGCATTACTGGGTACCAGTCAGGTAGCCCGGCAGAAACAGATATTAAGTGATATTCAGGCGGATGCTGTTCAACACAAAGTGGATGATCAGAAAGGCGAATTGCAGATCCTGCCGGTCAGTTGGCTACGGCCTGGTAAATACCAGCCGCGACGGGATATGTCGCAGGAAGCCCTGGAAGATCTGGCCAACTCGATTCGAGCTCAAGGGGTGATCCAGCCGATAGTTGTACGTCAGATTGCCGAACAGCAGTTTGAAATCATTGCGGGTG
This sequence comes from Tolumonas lignilytica, assembly GCF_000527035.1. Taxonomy (NCBI): domain Bacteria; kingdom Pseudomonadati; phylum Pseudomonadota; class Gammaproteobacteria; order Aeromonadales; family Aeromonadaceae; genus Tolumonas; species Tolumonas lignilytica. The sequence continues at coordinate 1,756,543 of NZ_AZUK01000001.1, read as the reverse complement.
AACGTCGCTGGCGTGCCAGTCAGTTAGTTCGCCTGGAAACCGTCCCTTGTCTGATTAAGAACGTGGAAGACAATGCTGCGGTGGCCATTGCGCTGATTGAAAATATTCAGCGTGAAGATTTGAATGCCATCGAGGAAGCGGTCGCGTTACAACGCTTGATGACCGAGTTTGAATTATCTCATCAGCAAGTGGCCGAGGCGGTTGGTAAGTCCCGTTCTGCCGTGAGCAACCTGTTACGTTTAAATCAGCTGAATGATGATGTGAAACAGCTGGTTGAACATGGTGATCTGGATATGGGGCATGCACGGGCATTACTGAGCCTGGAAGGTGAATTACAAAGCGATGCCGCGCGGACGGTGGCTCAGAAAAATCTCACCGTACGAGACACCGAAAAAATGGTGCAGAAGCTTTTGAATCCACCATCGCCTAAGCCGGAACGACAGGTCGATGAAGAAGGGCTTGCCTGGTCGGAATCGTTGTCTGACAAATTGGGTGTTTCCGTACAGATTATTCGCTCAAATGACGATAACGGTAAGATAGTTTTAACTTATAAAAGTTATTCTGAATTCGAAAAGATCCGTCATTTTTTTAATTTGAGTTAGTTCACAAAAACGACTGGTTTTTTCGTTTTTGTTGGGCTACTGTTTTGTCTGAATTTGCAAAAAAAATCCTTTTGCACCAAATGGTTACATTTAACTTATATGTTAAATGACTGTTAGTGTGAAATTTAATAAATGGATGCTTTTTTGTTTAATTTATGTTAATAAAATGCGCCCTGATAGGGCGTTACAAAATCGGAGAAAGCTGAATGCTGCCAAGACCTGCGATGAGTGTGAAAACTATGGCGTGGTCTGTGCTTGCTATTCAGTTTGTTCTGATAGTGGTTGGGGCATTAATTACCTGGCTGGTAAAAGATGCAACGGCTGCGGGTTCTGTCTTAAGCGGAGGCGGAACTTACTGGGTACCTCAGTTATTGTTCAGTGTTATCAGTACATCGCGACCCGATCGTGAACTGGATGTTGGACTGGTACTGTGGGATATCTATCTGGCTGCTGGCTCAAAACTGATTACCACGCTGGTCTGTTTTGTTGTGGTATTCAAATGGCTTCATGTTAATCACGCGATTGTGCTGATCACGTTTGGTCTGATGCTAGTTAGTCAGTGGATAATATCGTTAACCCTCAACAATCGTTACTAGGAACTAGCATGGCTTCCACAGGAGAAACGCTTACTTCCCAGGAATATATTGCCCACCATTTGCATCATTTGCAGGTTGGCAGTGGTTTCTGGACGGTAAATATCGACTCCATGGTTTTTTCCGTGGTCTTGGGGACGCTGTTTATTTGGTTATTCCGTCGGGTTGCTGTCAAAGCCACCAGTGGTGTACCGAGTAAGCTGCAGTGTTTTGTTGAGATGGTGTTCGGATTTGTGGACGATACCGTGAAGGGTATTTTCCATGGCAAAAACAAACTGATTGCGCCGTTGGCGCTGACGATTTTTGTCTGGATTTTCCTGATGAACGCGATGGACTTACTGCCTATCGACTATCTGCCGCATCTGGCACAAATCAGCAATATTCCCTACCTGCGCGTGGTTCCATCTGCAGACGTTAACATCACCTTGTCCATGTCGTTTGGCGTATTTTTCCTGATCCTGTTCTATAGCATCAAGATCAAGGGAGTCGGTGGCTTCATCAAAGAGCTGACACTGACGCCATTCAATCACTGGGCATTTGTGCCGGTTAACCTGCTGTTGGAAACCGTTACTTTGATTTCCAAACCTATTTCGTTAGGTTTGCGACTGTTCGGCAATATGTATGCGGGCGAGATGATTTTCATCCTGATCGCCGCGATGCTGCCGTGGTGGTCACAGTGGTTCCTGAATGTGCCGTGGGCTATCTTCCACATTCTGGTAATTACGCTGCAGGCGTTTATTTTCATGGTGTTGACAATTGTTTATTTGTCAATGGCTTGTGAAGAACATTAATTTTTTGATCAACGTTTTGTTCATATTTTAACGGAGAAAAATCATGGAGATGTTATTCATCGCTGCGGGTCTGATGATGGGTCTGGCTGCTATTGGCGCGGCAATCGGTATCGGTGTTCTGGGTGGTAAATTCCTGGAAGGTGCTGCTCGCCAGCCTGATCTGCTGCCACTGCTGCGTACCCAGTTCTTCATCGTAATGGGTCTGGTGGACGCGATTCCGATGATCGCGGTAGGTCTGGGTATGTACGTTATGTTCGCGGTTGCGAAGTAATACGGTACCGGGCATTCATTTTTTAAGGGAGATGGGCAGTGAATATCAATGCAACCATCCTCGGCCAGACGATTGCTTTCATCCTTTTTGTTTGGTTCTGTATGAAGTTTGTGTGGCCGCCTCTGATGGCTGCCATCGAAAAACGTCAGAAAGAAATTGCTGACGGTATGGCTTCTGCAGACCGTGCGAAAAAAGACCTGGACCTGGCACAGACCAAAGCCATGGAACAGATCAAGGAAGCAAAACAGCAAGCTGCTGAGATTATCGAGCAGGCCAATAAACGCCGTGCTCAAGTTATTGATGAAGCCAATCAGGACGCCATGGCGGAACGGGAAAAAATCCTGAACCAAGCCAGAGCGGAAATTGAGGCTGAACGCAACCGTGCGAAAGAAGAACTCCGTAAACATGTGGCAGCGCTGGCTGTTGCGGGTGCGGAAAAAATTCTGGAGCGTCAGCTGGACGGGGCCGCTAACAGCGCCATCGTTGACAAGCTGGTTGCTGAACTCTAAGGGGAGCCGGGGCTATGTCTGAAGTGACAACCATTGCGCGCCCCTACGCCAAAGCCGCGTTCGATTTTGCCGTTGAACAGAAAGCGGTGGATAACTGGCTATCGATGTTGCTCTTTGCGGCCGAAGTGTCGAAAGACGATACCGTACAACAGTTAATTCACAGCTCAATGGCGCCAGAGCAACTGGCGCAGTTGTTTAACCAGATTTGTGGTGAACAGCTCAATGAGCAGGGCCAAAACCTGATCCGGGTGATGGCTGAAAACGGACGTTTGAGTGTACTGCCTGCGGTCGTTGCTGAATTTTCAGCATTGAAAGCAGAACTGGACAAAGAACTGGAAGCGCAGATCACGTCTGCGACAGCGCTCTCTGACGCAGAAAAAGCGAAGATTCAGAAAACTCTGGAAGCCCGCTATCAGCGCACAGTGCGTCTGACTTGTCAGCTGGATCCATCATTGATGGCCGGTCTGGTCATTAAGATTGGTGATGACATCATCGATGCCAGTGTTCGCAGTAAACTCAACCGCTTGGCGGAAGCATTGCAATCTTGATTGGGGATTAAAGCATGCAACTCAATTCCACTGAAATTGCCGAGCTGATTAAAAAGCGTATCGCGCAATTCAACGTCGTCACCGAAGCCCGCAATGAAGGGACTATCGTATCGGTGAGCGACGGTATCGTTCGTATTCATGGCCTTGCTGACGTCATGCAGGGTGAAATGATTGAACTGCCTGGTAACCGTTATGGTCTGGCACTGAACCTGGAGCGTGACTCCGTTGGTGCGATTGTAATGGGTCCGTATGCTGATCTGGCTGAAGGCCAGAAAGTAACGGGTACCGGTCGTATTTTGGAAGTGCCGGTAGGTCGTGGTCTGCTGGGCCGTGTGGTCAACACGCTGGGTCAGCCTATTGATGGTAAAGGCCCTGTTGAAAACGATGGCTTCTCACCGGTTGAAGTGATTGCACCAGGTGTAATCGAGCGTCAATCTGTTTCTCAGCCAGTTCAGACTGGTTATAAAGCAGTTGATGCGATGATCCCAATCGGCCGTGGCCAGCGTGAGCTGATCATCGGTGACCGTCAGACCGGTAAAACCGCGCTGGCGATCGATGCGATCATCAACCAGAAAGATTCTGGCATCAAATGTGTGTACGTAGCGATTGGTCAGAAGGCTTCTACCATTGCGAACGTAGTACGCAAACTGGAAGAACACGGTGCGCTGGCTAACACTATCGTTGTCGTGGCATCGGCTTCTGAATCTGCATCTCTGCAATATCTGGCACCTTATTCTGGTTGCGCGATGGGTGAATACTTCCGCGATCGTGGTGAAGATGCGCTGATTATTTATGATGACCTGTCTAAGCACGCGGTTGCTTATCGCCAGATCTCCCTGCTGCTGCGCCGTCCGCCAGGACGTGAAGCGTTCCCAGGGGACGTCTTCTATCTGCATTCTCGTCTGCTGGAACGTGCTTCCCGCGTTAACGCTGAATATGTAGAAACGTTCACGAAAGGCGCGGTAAAAGGCCAGACGGGTTCTCTGACGGCATTGCCAATCATTGAAACTCAGGCCGGTGACGTATCTGCGTTCGTTCCGACTAACGTTATTTCGATCACTGACGGTCAGATCTTCCTGACTACTCAGCTGTTTAACGCCGGTATCCGTCCTGCGGTTGACCCAGGTATTTCGGTATCCCGTGTGGGTGGTGCTGCTCAGACCAAGATCATCAAGAAACTGTCCGGTGGTATTCGTACCGCTCTGGCACAGTATCGTGAACTGGCAGCGTTCGCACAGTTCTCTTCTGATCTGGACGATGCAACCCGTAAACAACTGAGTCATGGCCAGAAAGTAACTGAGCTGATGAAACAGAAACAATATGCGCCAATGAGCGTTGCTCAGCAGTCGCTGGTTCTGTTTGCAGCAGAGCGTGGCTATCTGGAAGACGTCGAACTGAACAAGATCGGCGACTTCGAAGCAGCGCTGCTCTCTTATGCCAACAATGAGCATGCGGATCTGATGGCTGAAATTAATGCAAAAGCAGACTACAACGATGACGTTGTAACTCGTCTGTCTGCATTGATCGACAGCTTCAAAGCGACTCATACCTGGTAATAACGCGGCTGCCGTCAGGCAGCCTCTGATGTGGAGAGTCAGCAATGGCCGGCGCAAAAGAGATACGCAATAAAATCGCCAGTGTGAAAAACACGCAGAAGATCACCGGTGCAATGGAGATGGTGGCAGCCAGCAAAATGCGTAAAGCGCAGGAACGCATGGCTTACAGCCGTCCTTATGCCGTGACTATGCGCAAGGTGATCGGTCATCTCGCGTTGGGTAACCTGGAGTATAAACACTCCTACCTGATTGAACGTGAAGTGAAACGGGTGGGTTACATCATCGTATCGACTGATCGTGGTCTGTGTGGTGGTCTGAACATTAACCTGTTCAAATCAGCGCTGGTATCAATGAAACAGTGGAAGGAGCAGGGCGTAGAGGTTTCTACCGCTCTTATTGGCTCAAAAGCGGCCAGCTTCTTTGAACGCTTTGGTGGCAATATACTGGCACAGGTTTCCGGCATGGGTGACGCACCAAGCGTTAATGACCTGATCGGTTCTGTAAAAGTGATGCTGCAAGCTTACGACAACGGCGAGATTGACCGTCTGTACCTGGTTTACAACAAATTTGTAAACACCATGGTGCAGTCACCAACAGTCGATCAGTTGCTGCCTTTGCCGAAGGCTGATGACCAAGAGCTGGCAAAACGCCACTGGGATTATCTGTATGAACCGGATCCAAAGCATCTGCTGAGTGAATTGCTGATGCGTTATGTGGAATCGCAGGTTTATCAGGGCGTGGTGGAAAATTTAGCCAGTGAACAGGCAGCCCGTATGGTGGCGATGAAAGCGGCTACCGATAATGCCGGCAATCTGATTGGTGATTTACAACTGGTGTATAACAAGGCGCGTCAAGCGGCGATTACCCAGGAACTCACCGAGATTGTCAGCGGTGCATCGGCAGTTTAAGGCAAAGGTTTCCAAGCTTTAGAGGATTTGACATGAGTAACGGTATCATCGTTCAAGTCATCGGTGCGGTTGTAGACGTACAGTTTCCGCAAGATGCGGTTCCACAGGTTTACGACGCGCTGAAGATAGTGAGCGAAGGCCAGACCAAAGGTCTGGTAATGGAAGTACAGCAACAAATCGGCGGCGGTGTTGTTCGTTGTATCGCAATGGGTACATCAGACGGTCTGCGTCGCGGTGCGGAAGTATTAAACACTGGTGCTGGTATCAAAGTGCCTGTTGGTACTAAAACCCTGGGTCGTATCATGAACGTACTGGGTGAGCCTGTGGACGAACAGGGTCCAATCGGTGCGGAAGATAACTGGGTTATCCATCGTGCTGCGCCTAGCTACGAAGATCAATCCAATACCACGGAACTGCTGGAAACAGGCATCAAGGTTATCGACCTGATTTGTCCGTTTGCCAAGGGTGGTAAAGTGGGTCTGTTCGGTGGTGCGGGTGTAGGTAAAACCGTAAACATGATGGAACTGATCAACAACATCGCGAAAGCGCACTCCGGTCTGTCCGTATTCGCTGGTGTGGGTGAACGTACCCGTGAAGGTAACGACTTCTACTATGAAATGAAGGAGTCTAACGTTCTGGATAAAGTAGCGATGGTTTACGGCCAGATGAACGAGCCACCAGGAAACCGTCTGCGTGTTGCACTGACCGGTCTGACCATGGCGGAAAAATTCCGTGATGAAGGCCGTGACGTATTGTTGTTCATCGACAACATCTATCGTTACACCCTGGCGGGTACCGAAGTATCGGCACTGCTGGGTCGTATGCCATCTGCGGTAGGTTATCAGCCTACACTGGCGGAAGAGATGGGTGTTCTGCAGGAACGTATCACCTCAACCAAGACGGGTTCTATCACTTCGATCCAAGCGGTATACGTACCTGCGGACGACTTGACTGACCCGTCACCAGCAACCACCTTCGCGCATCTTGACTCAACCGTAACGCTGAGCCGTCAGATCGCTGCACTGGGTATTTACCCTGCGGTAGACCCGCTGGATTCGACTTCTCGTCAGCTGGATCCGCTGGTGGTTGGTCAGGAGCACTATGATGTGGCTCGTGGCGTGCAGACTGTTCTGCAACGTTATAAAGAGCTGAAAGACATCATCGCGATTCTGGGTATGGACGAACTGTCAGAAGATGACAAGCTGGTGGTAGCCCGTGCTCGTAAGATCGAACGTTTCCTGTCACAGCCATTTAACGTGGCGGAAGTATTTACCGGTACGCCAGGTAAATACGTGTCTCTGAAAGACACCATCCGTGGCTTTAAAGGTATTCTGGACGGTGAATACGACGATCTGCCAGAGCAGGCGTTCTACATGGTTGGCTCCATCGACGAAGTGGTCGAGAAAGCTAAGAAACTGTAATTCAGGCAGGAGGCTCTATGGCTGAGATTACCTTCCACCTGGATGTGGTCAGTGCTGAAGGCATGTTGTTTTCCGGTCGTGTTGAATCCGTTCAGGTTTCAGGCGCGGAAGGGGAACTGGGGATCCGTCACGGTCATGCGCCGTTACTGACCTCCATCAAGCCTGGTCTGGTGCGTCTGGTTAAACTGCATGGTGCTGAAGAGGTGATGTATATCTCTGGCGGTATGCTGGAAGTGCAACCAGAAGCAGCGACTGTGCTGGCGGACACCGTGATCCGTGCGGCTGATTTGGATGAGGCGAAAGCGCAGGCTGCTAAACGGGCTGCCGAGGAAAAAATCCACGGCAATCCGGGCGATGTGGACTATGCAACCGCCATTACCGAATTGGCGAAAGCGGTGGCACAATTGCGTGTCATTGAGATCACCCGTAAACACTTCTGATTACCGGTATCTAAAAAAGCCAGAAGAGCGATCTTCTGGCTTTTTATTGTCATTTTAAGCTCATACATCGTTAACTTCGTGCAAATTGCGTGATCATCGCGGGCATCTGATTCAAGCTGAAGACCTGCTCTGCGGCACCCAGTTTGATGGCTTCTTTCGGCATGCCGAATACCACGCTGGAGGCTTCATCCTGCGCAATGGTGCTGGCACCGGCCTGACGCATACTGAGTAAACCTCGTGCTCCGTCATCACCCATACCGGTCAGGATCATGCCTAAGGCATTCTGTCCGGCTGATTTTGCTACGGACCGGAACAACACATCGACAGAAGGTTTATGTCGATTCACTGGCGGTGCATCGAAGACTTCGGTAAAGTAAAAGGCTCCGTTACGCACAATTTGAGTGTGATAACCCCCCGGTGCAATGAGCGCACAACCTTGTAACACACGCTCACCGTGCCGTGCCTCACGGACTTCGATGGCACAGATCCCATTTAACCGTTCGGCAAAAGCGGCGGTAAATTTTTCCGGCATGTGTTGTACGATCACGATCCCTGGGACATCCTGCGGTAAACGGGTCAATATTGATTCCAATGCAATCGTACCGCCCGTGGAGGTCCCAATCGCAATGACACGATCGGTCGTCTGAATCAGTTTGTGAGAGTGTAGGGTAGCTGGTGGAGACAGGGGATTCAGCGAAGTTGCTGTTAATCGTGGCATTTTAGTTCTGGCTTGGCTGGCCTCACGAATCGCACGAACAAGATCGTTGGCGATGGATTGCAAGTGCTGTTTCACACCGAGCTTGGCTTTGGTAAAGACGGCGACAGCACCAGCACTAAAGGCATCGAGTGTCAGGGCGGCCCCTTGTTCCGTGAGCGATGAACAAATCACGATAGGGGTCGGATGCTGGGCCATGATCTGTTTTAAAAAAGTAATGCCATCCATCTTGGGCATTTCGACATCGAGCAAAATGACGTCGGGCCACTGTTTCTGCATTTTGCTCATTGCTGCAATCGGGTCGGGTGCGGCTGCCAGCAGATTCATATCAGGCTGATTTTGGATCACTTCGCTCATGAATTGGCGAACTAAGGCAGAATCATCCACCACCAGGATCTGAATTGATTTGTTCATTGCACCTCTTTGTTTTTAAGGCGAGTTTTTTCCCAGTAACGAAACACGAAAACGGCCATGAATGCCATCGATTTGCAACCGCCGGTGTTGGGTACCGCCTGTGTCTTTGCGACTTAACGTACTGTTCATGACGTTTTGCACCACATACTGCATATATTCCACATTCCGGGAACCGACGCAGTGGTTATAGTCATTTTCGTTATACAGAGTGGTACTACCACCAAATAATGCCAATTTATAATCACTGATCTGCGTTTTGTGCCGGAATACATCGGCCAGTGCACATTGGAGCACTACATCACCATACCGTGTGTCTTTCAATAAACTATCTGCCGGGCGTTCCGGTAATACAACATGAGTTGCCAGTAATAACCGTTTCTGCGGATGCCAGGCGCATAATGAGACACAAGACCCTAACAGGGTGATCAGTTCGCCATCGAGCTGGCCAAAAAAATAGCCTCCAGGGTTGAGATACAACGGCTGTTTCATAGGTTTTTCCTGTATACCGCTGTCGCATAGGGTGTCAGTGGAAGAGTGCTGTTTTGCAGCCCTTCCGAGTGTCCGACAAACAGTAAGCCACCGGGTTTTAACTGTTGCAAGACTCGTTGCAAGATCTGGTTTTTTGTATCTTTATCAAAATAAATCAGCATATTCCGAAGAAATATAATATCGAAGCTACCGAGAGTGGCTGGCAGTGGTTCATTCAGGTTGAGACACAAAAACCGGGTATGCTGGCAGAGCGATGTCTGCACACGGAACAGCCCCTCCATATCCTGTACGCCTTTCATGCAATAGCGGCTGAGCCAGGTCGGGGGAATATTTTCCGTTCGTTGCAAGGGGTAGATGGCCTGTTGTGCTTTATCTAAAGCTTGCCGACAGATATCAGAACCCACAATTTCCCAATGTGTGCCTTGCGTCAGACCTTCAGACAGCGTCATTGCCAGTGAATAGACCTCCTCTCCGGAAGAACAGGCGGCACTCCAGAGCCGCAAGGCTCTCTGTGGATGTTGTCGCACTAAGTCCAGTAGCAGATCGAAATGTGGTTTTTCGCGAAAGAAGAAGGTTTCATTGGTGGTGAGCAGATCGACCACGATCCGCCGTTCCTCCTGATATTGTGGCTGTTGCAGCAGGCTCACGTAATCAGAAAAACTGTCGAGCTGTAACGCACGTAAGCGCTTCATCAACCGACCTGCCGCTAATGCTTTTTTGTGTGAAGCCATCTGAATACCGGATATATCTGCCATCAGATGGCGGATGATATGAAAATCATGTTCGCTTAATGCGGGCAGTCTGGTATCCATATCTACTCCCTGAGACTAATGTCGACTCCCCGGGATTCCTGCATCCGTTGCAGTTCGTCGGCACTGAACAGGGCTTCGGCTTTCAGGATGATCAGGAAACCATTGTCGCGGCGTGCCATGCCGAGAATAAACTGGCTGCTGATACCGGCTCCAAATTCAGGAGGGGGCTCTATCTGACCAGGGTCGATATCCAGCACCTCATCGACAGAATCGACGATAAGCCCTGCTGGCTGGATGGTATTACCGATCGGAAGTTCCAAAATGATGATGCAGGTTCGACGCCCTATCTCTGTGGGGCTGGCGCCGAAGCGCTGGGCTAAATCAATTACGGGGACGACATTGCCACGTAAATTGATCACTCCTCGAATATAGTTTGGCATTAAAGGAACCGTTGTCACCTGACCATATTCGATAATTTCCCTAACTCGATCAATGGGGAGGGCCAGTGCGGTCTGCATGCAATGAAATGATAAATTTTGGCCAGCACCCCAGTCATTGATGGCGAGATAGGGCATGTTGCTCTGCACAACATTACTTTGTAACGCTTCCATAAATCACGCTCCTAAAACTGCACAAATTGTTCATCGCCATGATCTGTCTGTAAGCGCTCTGGCCTGGTTTGTTTTACTTTGCTTTTCACGGGGCGTGTCGATTTTAGGTTGGCTGCCTGAGGAGAATTTGTATTGGTTACTTGGAAGTAATTGATCAAATCGGTTAATTGTCCGGCTTGTGCGGTCATCTCTTCCGCCGTGGCAGCCAATTCTTCGGAGGCGGAAGCATTTTGTTGCGTGATCTGGCTGAGTTGTCCCATGGCGACATTGATTTGGGCGACACCACTGGATTGTTCTTGCGATGCGGCGGTAATTTCCTGTACCAGATCTGAAGTGCGTTTAATATCCGGCACCAATTGTTCAAACAGTTTGCCGGCCTGTTCTGCCAGTGAGACGCTGCTGCTGGCAACCTGCCCAATTTCCTGGGCTGCGATCTGGCTGCGTTCCGCCAGTTTTCTCACTTCCGCAGCCACGACAGCGAAGCCTTTACCGTGTTCGCCTGCTCGTGCAGCCTCGATGGCGGCATTGAGTGCCAGTAGGTTGGTCTGGTAGGCGATATCATCAATGATGCTGATCTTGCTGGCGATCTGTTTCATGGCGTTTACCGTTTCCTTGACCGACTCACCACCGCGTTCGACGTCTTGTGCTGCCTTGGAAGAGATAGCATCCGTGACTTTGGCATTTTCGGTATTCTGTGCAACAGAAGAGGATATTTGCTCCATCGAGGCGGAGGTTTCCTCGACACTGGCAGCTTGTTCGCTGGCGGCCTGACTTAATGATTGCGATGTGGCGCTGACCTCTTCCGACGCACTGGCCAGTGCATCGGAAGAGGTTCGAACTTCGCCGATTATGTGGCTGAGTTTTCCGACCATTTCTTTCATGGCATAGAGCAGGGAATGTTTGTTGTTTTCATTGGTTTCAACATCAACCGTGAGATTACCGGCGGCGATCTGGCGGCTGATTTCAGTAGCATAATCCGGTTCGCCACCCAGTTGTTTCACAATGCGATAAGCAATGAAAAAACCCATTACCAAGCCAACCAGAATACCCGCGATGCTGGCGGTAAACATCAACATGGAACTGTGTTCGTAGATCACCTGTGCTTCAGCTGCTTGTTCGGCAGAATGCTGTGATTTTTGTGACACAATTTTGTTTAACAGATCCTGAACTCGTTGAATCACTGGCGCCATTTCACCTTCAAGGTATTCGTTAGCATCATTGATTTGGTGTAATTGGTCCATTTTCACCATGGCGGTAACTTTATTGGCATCATTTTTATAATCGGACCAATTACGATAAAAATCGGCAATCAGAGCTTGGCCTTCCGCAGTAGTGAATTTCGTTCTGGCATCGCTCATTGCTGTTTCTACGTTATCCATGCTTTGACTAAAAACTTGCAGATGTTGCTGCTTTTGGGCATCTGTATCAGCCAGCATGGCGGCACGCAGATATCTGCCGATAGCTACAAAATTCATTCTGGCTTTGGCTGCAGACTCCAGACCACGTAAATCTTTTTGATACATTTCGATGGCCATGTTGTTGATATCGCGCATATTGAAATAACCAATACTGCCAACGATAGCGGTAACAACAGACATCGTCAGAAATGCCATTATCAGGCGTGTGCGTAAACGCAGATTTTTAAACAGCATCATGCTCTTTCCCTCTTCTCATTTACCGTGAGTCGTCTAAAACTGGACAAACTGTCCGTTTGTGGTCTCCGGTTGGAAATTTTCCGCCCGAGTTTGAGATCTTCTGGTTTTAGCGGGTTGTGTTTTCTGAACTGGGGCTGCTTGAGCCTGCCGGAAGGGCTCTGTGTTGACCTTAAAATAATTGATTAAATCCATGAGCTGTCCGGCTTGTGCGGTCATCTCTTCCGCCGTGGCGGCCAATTCTTCGGAAGCGGAAGCATTTTGTTGCGTGATCTGACTGAGTTGTCCCATGGCAACATTGATTTGAATGACGCCACTGGCTTGCTCTTGTGATGCTGCAGTGATTTCCTGCACCAGATCAGACGTGCGTTTAATATCCGGCACCAGTTGTTCAAACAGATTTCCGGCCTGTTCTGCCAGTGAAACGCTGCTGCCTGCGACCTGGCTAATTTCCTGGGCAGCGATCTGGCTGCGTTCCGCCAGTTTTCTCACTTCCGCAGCCACGACAGCAAAGCCTTTACCGTGTTCGCCGGCACGGGCGGCTTCGATGGCGGCATTGAGCGCCAGCAGATTAGTCTGGTAGGCGATATCGTCAATGATGCTGATCTTGCCAGCGATCTGTTTCATCGCGTTTACCGTTTCTTTGACCGATTGCCCACCGCGTTCTATGTCTTGGGTGTTTTTAGAAGCTATGGCATCGGTCACTTTGGCGTTATCGGTGTTTTGTTCGATAGATGAGGCGATTTGCTCTATCGAGGCAGAGGTTTCTTCGACACTGGCCGATTGCTCACTGGCTGCCTGACTTAACGATTGCGATGTGGCACTGACTTCCTCTGAGGCACTGGCTAATGTATCTGACGATGTGCGCACTTCACTGAGAATATGGTTTAGTTTTTCGACCATCTCTTTCATGGCATAGAGCAGGGAGTGCTTGTTGTTTTCGTTGGTTTCAACATTAACCGTGAGATTCCCGGCGGCAATCTGGCGGGTTATTTCGGCTGCATAGTTGGGTTCACCACCCAGTTGTCGCACAATTTGATAAGCAATAAAGAACCCCATTGCGATCCCCAATACGGCTGCAACCAGAATAATGATAAACATCTGTTGCGAACTTGCTTTGTAGAGGGCGTTAATGGCATCCCCGGTATTTTTGGATTGCAGCTCCATGTTTTTGCTCAGCGCGTCTAACTGAGTTACCGAATCACTAATAATGCTCATGAACTCATATTGCAGGTATCGGAAGGCGGTGGTTTCGGTGGGCAATGGCTGTTGATTGATCAGGTCAATCATATGATTGACACCAGACTTATAGATGGACCAGGTATGAGCAAAATTTTGCAGTGTCTCTTTACCGTGTTCGGTAATAATAAGTTTACTGGCTTCGTCAATATTACTTTCCAGCGCAGACATTTGCTGCTGCAGCTTGGCGCTGTCACTACTGCGGAGTTCCTGGGTCGGAACCAGCATCATATCGCGCACTGTTCGGGCAATATCATTGCGGATCGTGTTTGCATCTTTGATTTTACCTAACCCGACCAAATCCCGTTGAGTGATGGTCTGGCTCATTTGATTGATTTTGCCCATGTTTAAATAGCCAATACCACCGATAACGACAGAGATCAGTGTTAACGTCATAAAGGCGAAGAGCAGGCGAGTCCTTAAGCGTATGCTGTTAAACATTATGTGTTTCTCCCTTGATCTGCTTGTCGCATTTCGCATGGTGTTGCCATCGTGATATTCAGGCGATGGTGAACACGTTGCTGTAAGCCGGGAATATCCAGGATCAGTGCAACGTGCCCTGAACCTAAAATGCTGGAGCCGCTGATATCGTGCAGATGCTCAAAGAGAGCACCGAGTGGTTTGATGACGATCTGTTGCTCACCCAGCAAGGTATCGACCACCAACCCCAACTGCTGCTTGCCTTGCCGGACAACCACAATATTTTCCCGCTGAGGTTTTTTACTCTCGACCCCAAAGTGTTCGCGTAAGCGCACGATCGGGAGCGGCTTTCCCCGTAATTCAAGATAACTGTAAGTTCGATCACCAATATCGGCATACCGAGCTTCCAGACATTCGGTGACTGATTGCAATGGCAGGACTAAGGGTGTTTCTCCCACACTGATCAGGAAACCATCAATGATGGCCAACGTCAGTGGCAGGCGAATTCGGACACAGCAACCTCTGCCGGGAATGGAATCGAGTTCAATGGTGCCGCGCAGTGCGTCAATACTGCGTTTGACCACATCCATGCCAACACCGCGGCCGGACAGGTTGCTGATGCTCTCAGCCGTGGAAAAACCAGGAGCAAAAATCAGCTGATACAGCGCTTGGTCATTCAATTGGTCAGTGGTGCTTATCAGCCCTTTCTCGAGGGCCTTTTCGCGGATGCGGCCAGGATTTAAACCGCGACCATCATCCTGAACCTCGATCACCACATTACCGGATTCATGATAGGCGTTGAGACGAACCATGCCCTTGACGTTTTTCCCGGCGCTCAATCGTTCTTCTGCTGGTTCAATACCGTGATCAAGGGCGTTACGTACCAGATGCGTCAGTGGATCGGCGATCTTATCCACGACGGTTTTATCCAGTTCGGTGTCAGCCCCTTCAATGTGCAGCTGGATCTCTTTGTTCAGCTCTTTGCTGGTATCTCTAACCAGCCGGTGAAAACGCATGAAGGTATCACCAATCTCAACCATGCGAAGTTGCAATGCCACTTCCCGGATCTGTTCCACATGCTGGTTGATTGTCGACATGGCTTCCTGCAGCGTGGAATTGCCGTGCTGTCTGGCCAGCATTTCGCCACCCGCAGCCGCAATGACCAGTTCACCGACCAGATTGATTAGTTCATCCATTTTTTTGGCGGAGATCTTCAGCAGTGCGCTGTCATGCTGTTTCTGTTCGCGGATCTGTTGCTGTTTTTGCAGCGCGGCATCGACCGCCACCGCCGGAACGTTTCCTTCCTGAATCAGAACATCGCCGATTTTGGGAGCAGGGGATTGCGCCGTTTGTTTCTGCAGACTGCGTTGCAATTCACTTTCGGTGAGTAAGCCACTGGCGATCAGGATTTCACCCAGCCGATCTTTATCCTGTGGCAGTGCGTCAATCAGTGCCAGATAGTCTTCTACATGACTGTCGGGAGGCAATATCCGGATCTGCGCCAGCTCCTGAATGAATTCAAAAACGGATTCTATTTCGGTTTTACTGGCCTCAGTTTGGAGATCCAGCTCCAGCCCGAGATAGCATTGTTCCGCCTGAAAATCGGGCCAGGCAGGCAAGTCGTTTTGCAGTAGATAGAGGTGTTGTACGGTGCCTAACTTATTCAAATAACGAACAAATGAGGCAGGGTCGAAACCGTATTGCAACAACTGCCTGTCGAAACGCAAGGAGATATGCCAACTGGCAGGCTTATCTTCGGGGGCTGGGTGTCGTTCAATTGTATCGGCAGATTCGGTGGTGGTGGCGGGGGGCGTGGCAACTGTTTCACCCGTCAACTGTTGCAATAAGGCGAGTAATTGCGGGTTGTCAGTATCCAGCGCAGAAGGTGTGCCGGTTTGCTCCAGATGGGTGAGTTCGTTACCTAAAACATCAAGCGCACTCAATAATGCCGTGACCATGTCGCTGTTGAGCGTCAGTTCGCCATCACGTACGCGCATGATCAGATTTTCCATGTGATGCGCAAACCGGACGAAACCATCTAAGGAAAACAACCCGGCAGACCCTTTTAGCGTGTGCATGGCCCGAAAAAGACCATTGATGGTCTCGGCATCCACGACTTGCTCATCCAGAGCCAGCAAGGCTGTTTCTGCACTCTGAATCAGCTCTTTAGCCTCTTCCAGAAAACTGGCCAGCAACTGTTCCCACTGTTCCTGATCAAACATGGTCACTCCTTAATGCTGTGGCAGCACGATATCATCGCCAAAAAAGGCGGCGAGTTGAAACAGGTCGATAATTTCGATAACGGCCTGAGAGTGACGGATCAGATGCAGGTGTTGACCCAGCCATTGATGCAGTGCCAGCAGGAGCTGCAACCCGGCGGTGTCGATTTCATCCACATCATGTAAATCAATGGTCAATGATTCAGGTGCCGTCAGCGGTTTCAGGGCACCCTGTATCTCTGCCACTTCATAGATGGTTAATGGACCACGCAACGACATACACCACTGCCCAACGGTGGTCTCTTCCAATGTGACCGGCATAGTGCCTCCGCTACATGATTAATTTTTCAACAGCGGCCAGCATTTGTTCGGGCTGGAATGGTTTCACAATCCAGGCTTTTGCCCCGGCAGCTTGCCCTGCACGTTTCTGTGCTTCCTGTGATTCTGTTGTTAACATGATCACGGGAGTGAACCGATGCTCGGGTTTCGCCTTAATGGCTTTGAGGAGGGAGATGCCATCCATATTGGGCATATTGACGTCACTGATGACTAAATTGACGCGTTGTGAGCCGAGTTTACTCAGCGCTTCAATACCATCACTGGCATCGACCACGTTGTAACCCTTGGTCAGCAGGGTCGCTTTGACCAGCTGACGGATAGACATCGAATCATCAACTACTAATACCGTTTTACCCATAGCACACCTCAAAAAAACGTAATATCGCTGTTTGTGGTCTGACTGACGCGCCCTTGATATTCTTCTTCTGTCGTAAATCGTTGTTGGAAATCGCGTTTCCAACGGGTTTCATCCAGTAAACTGATATTGCTATCAACTGTACCGGCAATATGTTTCATGTCGCTCTGCAAGTGACTCAGGATCTGATTGACGCGATCCTGAAACTGCAACTTGATGATGATTTGTTCTATGTTAGTTTCTGTTTCACAAGAAAGGGCGTGTAACCGGTGCCCGGCTTCGTGCAGCAGGTTGATTTCCTCGCCCAGATGTTCGGTGACTTCATTGACGGAGCGGTCTAGCAACGCCAGATTTTTTTCATCGTGTTGCACCAGACGGTGGGCGGCATCAATGGTGGCCTGAATGGCTGCTGTGATGGATTCTATTTTTTTACCGATATCCCGGCCGGTTTCTCCGGATTTGGTTGATAAGGTTCGCACTTCATCAGCGACCACGGCAAAACCGCGGCCGGCATCACCAGCCCGTGCCGCCTCAATCGCGGCATTCAGCGCCAGCAGGTTGGTCTGGCTGGCCAGCACCTGCACGGAGGCGGCCATCTTTTTCATTTCGTCCATGTACTGCGCGAGATCACCGATGGTCTGCTGCAATTCCGCTTTGTGAGCTAAACCGGAATGAAAGGCGTCGATGACGGAGGCCAGTTTGATTTGCGTGTCATCAAGCGTTTTGGTGATGGCAGAATCATTGTCATGAGCACCAAACATTGAGAGCGAAGACTGATTTTCCTGCCGCATACGGGCCGTCATATCATTAAATGGTTGGATCAGCCCTTCGACATTATGTTGTACCAGATCCGATACGACCTGTACCTGTTGTTGCCAGGCGGTCATAACCCGGCTGAGCATACCCAGCTGTGGCTGAGGCTCTGCTACCGCGGAAAGGGATAATTCTGAGGAAGGGACCGGTTCTGACGGGATAGATTTGCGTTGCTGATAGATGCCAAGTAGCTGCGTGGTCAGGCTGACAAATAAGAAAGCATACCCAGCTTCAGGTAAACGAAATGCGAGCAAACCCGTACCAATAAGCGTAAAAACCCAGGAAATCCAAGGCATTGTAAACTCCCGTACTTTTAGAATTATAGGCCCTCAAGTTTTAAGAATAGACGAAGAGTTTTGGGTTGCCAGTGCAGGAATGAAAAGATAAGTATGGAACTCAAGACGGTGTTTATTTAACGAGAGGAAAAACGCATCCGGGAAACGGATGCGTTTTGGTGTATCTGTGGGATATTAAGACTGGATGTCGTCCATGACGGCACTGATCTTATGGATGGCCAGGTCGGCACCTTCATGCTCTTCTTCCTGAGACAAGCGCAGGCCTACGACTTTTTTCATGGTGCCGTACACAAGGAAACCACCGACGACGGCAATTGTGATACCGAGCAGAGTACCCAGCAGTTGTGACATGAAAGACACACCGCCTACACCCCCCAATGCCTGACTACCAAAAATACCGGCAGCAATACCACCCCAGGCACCGCACAGGCCATGTAATGGCCAGACACCCAATACGTCATCGATCTGCGGACGTTTTTGCAATTGGGTAAATACCACAATAAAAATCGCACCGGCAACACCACCCACAATCAGGGCGCCGACAGGATGCATCAGGTCAGAACCGGCACACACAGCAACCAGACCAGCCAATGGACCGTTATGGATAAAACCAGGGTCGTTTTTACCCATCAGCATGGCAACCAGCGTACCACCGACCATGGCCATTAAGGAGTTAACGGCAACTAATCCACTGATACCACTCAATTTTTGTGCTGACATGACGTTAAAGCCAAACCAACCAACAATCAGGATCCAGGCACCTAATGCCAACATTGGAATATTCGATGGGGCAAAACTGAAAATCTGGCTGCCACGTACCCGGCCCCGGCGCATGCCGAGCAGGGTTAATGCAACCAGCCCAATCCAGCCACCTACGGCGTGCACCACGACGGAACCCGCGAAATCATGGAAAGGCGCACCAAACTGAGTAGTAAACCATTGTTGAATACCGAACCGGCCATTCCAGGCAATCCCCTCGAAGAAAGGGTATACCAAACCTACGATCAAGAAGGAGCTGCACAGCATCGGATAAAAACGGGCACGTTCAGCGATGCCACCACTGACAATCGCCGGAATTGCCGCGGCAAAGGTCAGCAGGAAGAAAAAGCGGGTCAGTTCCAGACCATTTTGCGTCATCAGTGTGCTGGCGCTGCTGAGGAAACTTTTATCGTAGGCCAGATAATAACCGATGAAAAAATAGGCTAAGGTTGAGATGCCGAAATCGGTAATGATTTTAACCAGGGCGTTGACCTGGTTTTTGCTGCGTACCGTTCCCAGTTCCAGAAAAGCAAAGCCTGCGTGCATTGCCAGCACCATGACAGCACCCAGCAATAAGAACAGGGTATCTGCACCACTGGTTAGGGTTGCTATTGCGTTTGTGGTTTCCACCAACATCTCCTCCATCAATTTATAACGCGCCCCAAATTTGTGCTTTGTGGCAACATCCTATTTTTTGAGTCATTTTGTGACTCAAATTTGTGCTATTCCCTATATTGGGGCGCTAATAAGATACACAAAATGTGCCAAATTGATTCACGGGAAGAATAAGGCTTATAAAACAATAACTTCTTCGTGGTTATTTTGTCAGAACATTGATGTGATTTGAATTTGCTAACCATTTTGGTGCTGTTGTGCACAAAAACAATGCGGATGTAATAAAGCAGAGCATAAGCGTATCAGAAAGTCCCCTGTTGATTGCCAACAGGGGAGGAAAGAGAGTTAACTCAAGCTTAAACGATAGTATTCAGCCGCTTTTTCAAACAACCGCAGTTGTTCCAAAATAGCAGCCAGTGTGCGTTGATCTTTTGCCGAAGGCTGCAGGGCGATGCTGCGCTCCAGATAGCCTTGTGCCAGCACATATTGCTCCTGATGATAATAAAGATGGCCCAAGGCCGACAACAAGACGGCAGATTGCGGATGTTGTTTCAGCTGGCGTAACAACAGCTGCAGTAGCGCTGAGGCATCCTCCAGTTTCAAATTGGCACAACGTTGCCAGAGCGCTTCATTGGCCTGCTTGCGCAACCGTGGCAGCAGTTGTTCGGCGGCAGTCTGATCTTGATGATGCTGGATCAGACTATCTATCAGCGCCAACTGCAGTTGTGGGGTATGACGGATGAGTCGTGACTGATGCTGCCAGAAGGCGAGCAATGCATCCGCAGTTTGCTCCTCTAATATTTTATCGAACTGTGCGCGGAAGTTCTTTTCCTGCGCGGCGATGAATTCTTCTTCCGTCAACAGTTGCTGCTTGCGTAACAGCGGCAGTAGTTCCAATTCTTCCTGCCAGGCCTGTTGTGACTGATAGATTCGGTACAGACGCTGCAGAATTTGCGGATGGTGTGGCCAGCGTAACCGCAATTGTTCCAGCAATTCCCGGCTGCGTTGCCATTCCCCCTGATCCTGCAACAGACGCACCTGAGTTAACTGAATCGCCAGCTGGGCCTGCGGGTCGAGTTCTGCGGCTTTCTGCAGATAGTCGTCGCGTTTCTGATATTCGCTTTGGGCGTGCGCGGCTTCAGCGGCCGACAGGTAGTTGAGCAAAGGGAGATCGCTTTTCTCAGCACTGCGCAGCATCAGGTGTTCTGCGCGCTGATATTCCCCTTCAGCCAGCGCGGTCATCCCTTTCTGGGTCTGACGCTGTGCTTTCAGATAACGGCGGTTTTGCCACCAGCCGCGGAGACCTCGCCGTACGCTGAATAAGCGGGTCAGCACATTTTCAGTCAGTAGCAGCACCAGATAAAAGACAAAGGCAAGAAGGGTGGCGGTCACAACACTCATTTCAATGGTGTAACCCGCGATGGCGATCATGACATAGCCCTGATGATCGGCCAGTTGCGGGCCCAGTAACAGCGCGGCAGCCAGAATGACCAGTAACAGTATCAGACGGATCATGCTTCTTTCTCCTTAGCGGGCGGCCGGGGTGGCTTGCCAGCGCTCAGCGAGCGTTTTTTCCAGCAATGGCTGCACCGCGAATGTCTTGGGATAATGTGGCGTAATATCCACTTCCTGCATGGCGGTCAGCTCTTTTTGCATGAATACGGTCGCACTGTCATCGGCTTCATAATAATCGCCGAGCCATGCTTGTGCTTTTTGCAGGTGGTCGCGGAAATTGGCTTGTTCCTGACGTAATAGGCAAAGCTGGGCTAACTGTAATTGCAGCCGGAGATTTTCCTGCAAATAGGTGGTTTGATCAGGCGTTAATAAGGCTTCTACCTCGCCATTCTGACGATGAATGGTAATGAAATGTTCAGCAAAATGTTTGGCACTCTTTTCCAGATTGGCTTTCCAGTCGCTGACCTGATCGCTGACTTCATCACTGGTAGGGTCTTCTTCCAGTTTAGGTTCCAGCCCTTTGATTTTTAACTGATCGATGTTATCCAGCAGGGTACCAACGCGCAGAGATAACCCTTCCCGGTCAACATCCGGTGCCGATTTTACCGCCGCAATATCGGCGGCCAGGGCTTTCCGTAACGGGATCAGCGAGGGATCGGCCATCGCCTGGATGCGACTGTCGGCATCGGTCAGCAGGATGCCGGCTGTTGTTAAATCCTGTTCCAGCCACAGTTTCCGCCCGGCCATACGAACCAGATAAGCAGCCTCACCCAGCATCCAGTCGTTAGGACGCTGATGTTGTTGTTCCAGCCATTTCTGCTCCAGCTCTCGCTGGCGGCCATCCAGTTTCAGTTGTTGTTCGCCCAGACTGGCCAGTGATTCCTTGACGGCAGCCTGTTCTTTTTGTGTTGGCGATTGCTCATTGCGAAGCTGTTCAAGCTCGGAGCGCAGGGTATTCAGTGCCTGAGTGTCTTGTTGCTGTTGCTGATAGACATAAACACTGAAACCAGCAACACCTGCCAGCAGGATCAATAAAAGCCCCATAGCTGTTTTGGAAGAGGAGGTGCGGTGTTTAACACTGTGTGGTTTGGGTTCCTGACTAGCAGGAGGCAGTGCGGATTCCTGAGCTTCACTCATTGATTTCATCCTCTGAATTATTCTAATAATGCAGCCGCCACAGCGGAGTGCTGGGCACCTGACATAATGGTGATTCGTGCAAAACCTGAATGCCGGATTTCTGCCGCGATGCGTTCGCTGGCAGCAAACCAATGTAAGGTCGCTAACCAATGGTCGGCGTTATCGGGCAACAGGTTGAGTAATTGCTGAAATAATTCGCTGCTGGTGATGATAACACTGTCCACCGCGGCTGCCTGCCATTCCTGCAATAAACGGGTGCCGTCTGTTTGCAGATAGTGACGACGGTAACATTCAACGCAGGTGACGTCAGCTCCGCGTTGCCGGAGCGTGTCGGTCAGCAGCTCCCGGCCAGCATTACCGCGCAGGATCACAATCTTTTTCCCCTGAACGGAAACGAGTGCGGGTAAGGTTAATAATCCTTCACTGCGGGCATCATCCGGCGTGACTACCGTGACCGGCAGGTTTTTTTGCCATTCACGGGCGGTGGTGGTGCCGACTGCCAGATAGGCTGGGTGGCGTGGCCATGACAACTGTTGTGCCTGGAGTTGCTGCTGGGCAAATTGTACGGCGGCGGCACTGACGGCGATGATCACCTCTGCATCGGCCAACAAGGCGGGCAATTGTGATAATTCGCAGCCCGGCTGATAGTGGAAGAGGGGACAAACCCAAGGCGCATGACCATCCTGGCGCAAACGCGCCGCCAATTCATTCGCGGCTGGTTGCGGGCGCAGGATCAACGGTCTCATGCGCCATAAACCATACGCAGGATTTCATCGGCCCCTTGCGCCAGCAATTGTTCAGCCAAGAGCTGTCCGAGTTGCTCTGCCTGTTCTCTCGGACCGGAAATATCCCCCCGGATGATGCGACTGCCGTCAATGGCTCCTACTAAGCCGCGCAACCAGATATGCGCGTTATCAGTCATGACCGCAAAGGAACCTATAGGAACCTGACATCCGCCTTGCAGCGCCCGATTCATGGCGCGTTCGGCAAGCACACAATAGCGTGTCTGGCTATGTTCCAACGGTGCCAGCAATGCCCGGGTTTTTTCATCATCCAGACGACATTCGATCCCGACCGCCCCTTGTCCGTTGGCCGGCAGACTGAGTTCTGGTGGCAGTAATGAACGAATGCGATCGGCTTTTTCCAGACGGCGTAAACCGGCGGCTGCCAGAATGATGGCGTCATATTCGCCGGCATCCAGTTTAGCCAGCCGGGTATTCACGTTACCGCGCAGGTCGTGGAGCACCAGATCTGGGCGTAAGGCCCGTAATTGACACTGCCGACGCAGGCTGGACGTCCCGACACAAGCCCCTTGGGGCAACTCGTACAAATTGGCAAAGTGTGTACTGACAAAGGCATCGTGTGGATCATCCCGCTCACAGATCACGGCCAGACCAAGGCCATCAGGAAATTCCACCGGAACGTCTTTCATCGAATGGACGGCGATATCAGCACGGTTTTCCAGCATTGCCTGTTCCAATTCTTTGACAAACAGACCCTTACCGCCGATTTTTGCCAGCGGAGTATCCAGGATTTTGTCGCCCTGCGTGCTCATAGGTACCAGTGTCACGGTTAAATCTGGGTGGTGCTGTTCCAGTTGCTGTTTGACAAAGTTGGCCTGCCAGAGGGCCAGTGGACTTTTTCGGGTGGCGATGCGCAATTCGGTCATAAGTGTCTGTATCCGTGGTTTTAAACAGATAGTAACATGGTAGCAGACGCAGGTTGAACCTTGAGCATGACATCGCACCATTGCGGGGAGGTTTACCGCGCGCTTAGCTGTGCTAACATGAAGAAATCACACCAGCATTAGCTGGTAAAGTATTCAGCTTTGATCAACTAAGGCCAAACGGTTGTTTAAACAGTTTGAGTTGCTGGTTGCCCGTTTCGATGCCATCAATCAGATCAAGATGGACCGGGCACTAGAGGCAATGAACGAAGCAGGACGGAGAATGCTCTCCATTCTGCCGGTTCTGTTGCATTACCATCACCCACTCCTTCCAGGCTATACATCTGGTGAGGTGCCCTGTGGTATTGCCAATTTTCAGCCGGATGTGGCACAGCGCAAGTTTCTGGTGACGCAATGTGGTCACACCGCTGAGCCTGAGGTCAAAGAGTGCTGCATATCGGCGGTATATACGATGGGCAGTACCTCATCGATTGGTCAAAGTGCAACTTCCGACCTCGATATTTGGGTCTGCCACGATCCCGCCTTATCCTTTGAACGTCTGGTTTTGCTTGAGCAGAAATGTCAGCTCATTTCTCGATTGGCAGAACAGCACGGCATCGAAATGAATTTTTTCCTGATCCCGGAAAATAAATTCCGGGTCGGTAATCGTGCTCAGGTGGGGTTGGACAACTGCGGCAGTGCCCAGCATTTGTTGTTACTGGAAGAGTTTTATCGCAGTGCCATGCGGGTGGCGGGTAAACGACTGTTATGGCGATTAATTCCGGTAGATCGTGAAGATGAATATGACGCGTTAGCTGCCGCCTTGTTCAGCACCGGTATGATTTCTGAAAATGACTGGCTGGATTTGGGTGGGGTTTGTCACATACCGGCGGAAGAGTATTTCGGCTCCGCGCTGTGGTTGCTTTACAAGGGGCTGGATTCGCCCTACAAGGCGGTTTTAAAGATTCTGGTCATGGAAGCCTATTCTGCCGAATTCCCTGATACGGAATTGCTGGCGGTGCAGGCGAAGCGCTGGTTCCAGCAACATGATGATTTTGGCTTGTCGCTGGATGCCTATTATCTGATGCTGGACAAGGTGACTCGCTACCTTACCAGTCTGGGCGACACGAAACGGCTGGATTTGGCACGGCGCTGTTTCTATCTGAAAATTTGCGATCCCTTAAGTCGTAACCAGCCGGCACAACATGGCCAGTGGCGGCGTGATTTGCTGGTTAAACTGGTGCGCGAATGGGGCTGGAGTCATGACACTCTGCGCCATCTCGACAATCACGACCAGTGGAAAGTCGAACAGGTCAAGATAGCTTATGAAGAGCTATTGAGCTCATTGATGCAGAGTTACAGCAAACTCATTCAGTTTGCACGTCGTAACAACATCAGTGAATCCATCAACCCAGAAGATATCGGGATCCTGTCGCGGAAACTCTATACCGCATTTGAAGCGCTGCCGGGTAAGGTGCAACGTATTAACCTGAAAATTGCACCGGATCTCCGGGAATCGCATCTGAGCCTGATCCAGGTGCCGCCAGGTCATCTGAACCGTCAGGGCTGGTATCTGTATAAATACTCGCTGAGGCCGCTCGATATTATTGGTCGTGCGCCACTGGAATATAACGGGTATCTCTCCAAACTGGTGGCCTGGGCCTATTTCAATGGCCTGATGGTGTCTGATACACAGGTCGATATTCGTCAGGCCGGTTCTGATATCACCCGTACCTTTTTGCATCAATTTTGTCAGGATCTGGCTAATACCTTCCCGGTGGAATTACCTCCAGCAAGCAATCTGGCGCTGAGCCGTCCGTGCGAAATTCGCCATCTCGGTATCTTCCTCAATCTGGAGCGGGATCCGACCGCTGACTGGCCGGAAGAGATGCCGCCAGTGCTGGAGTTGGGTGAGGATGTGCTCTGCTTTGGTTCCCGTCAGGAGTGCCTGATTGGGACGGTGGATCTGGTGTATCGCAACTCATGGAATGAAGTCCGCACGCTGCACTTTAACGGGCTGGATGCCGTCGTAGAGGCACTGAGCACCATATTGGGCAAGATGCATCAGGATGCGGCCGCACCGGATGCGATCGATGTGTTCTGTTACAGCCAATATTGCCGGGATGAAATTCGCCAGCAATTTGCGGAACTGGTTAATTCCTGTATTTCGTTGCGACTGGCGCTGGATAAACAGCGCATGGTGAAACTGCTGTCTGTCGGTGAATCGCGTTATGCCTTGTTCCTCGAACGTCGTGGCGTCTCCGTGCGTCAGCTCAGCAGTGCGATCGATTTCTACCGGCAGGTTTCGGATAACAAACTGGAGCGGCAGACGGCGGAACCTGATAACGGTCTGCATGTGCCGCCGATTGTGGATGCCTATGCCAGTGAAGGGTTGATTCAGTATTTCTTTGAGGATAACGACAACGGTTTTAACGTCTATATTCTGGATGAAAACAATAAAGTCGAGATTTATCACGAATATGCTGGCAGCAAAGAAGATCTGGTACAGAACGTGAACCGCTACTACACCATGACCCACCAGCGTTTCGATTTCACCGAACAGGTGATCAATTTCAACCTGCCGCAATTTTACGAGCTGGTGCCTGGTGCGGACACCTTACAGGTGATGCCATATCGTTCGGCTGTGCGAGATATAGCGCAGCAGGCATCCTGAAAACGGCTCCCTGACGGAGCCGTTTTGATTAGTGTTAATCTGTTTTTTTATCGACGTGGCCTAAGTCGCGCTCCGGCGCGATCTGATCGCGAACCCGCTGTTTCAGCGCCTTCACATCGGGAAAACCGCCATCGGCCTTACGTTCCCAGATGGTGATACCATTCACCAGAATCTCAAAATGGCCACCGGTATCCGGGTGCAAATTGACACTACCCAGTTCTTCGCTGAAGGTATGTAACAGCTCTTGTGCCATCCAACAGGCACGCAACATCCAGTTACACTGGCGGCAGTAATAAATATCGACGATCGGTTTATCCATGAGAGCTCACTCAGCGTAACGTGACGCTTTCGCCAGATTGTTTGCTGCAGGCATCACTCAACAGTTCCATCAGTTCCCGGCCGCCGCGGTTGTCGATCCACAGGCCGTCTTTCCAGTCGAAGTGGTAGCCGTTTTCACGGGTGGCCACCCAGATCTGATGCAGCGGTTCTTGCTTGTTGATGATGATTTTGCTGCCGTTGACAAAGGTGAGCGTGACGACGCCACTATTGAGCTCACAATCAATGTCGGTATCGCAATTATCTATGGCTTGTTCGATCACCTGGTAGCGTCCTTCCACCAGTGCGTGAAATTCACTGTCTTTCATTGCGGCTTGTCCTATTTGCATTTACTGCGATGAGTGAGATTATAGTGGGCTAAATTACCGAATCGTACAAGATCATGAAAATGCGCACATACAGTGTGGGTATCGTGTTGTTACTGGCAGGTTTGCTCAGTGGTTGCGGTTTGAAAGGGCCGTTGTATATGCCACAGCAGCCACCGGCGAAGCAGCAGACCGCCCAGCCGCAAAATCAGACCGACAACCACCAGACCCAATCATAAGGAAACGATGGAGCCATGGATTTTTTTAATTATCGCGAAGATGGCGAGCTGCTGGCCGAACAATGTGCCGTCAGCGCGTTAGTTGCTCAATACGGCACCCCTTTATATATCTATTCCCGTGCCACCATTGAGCGTCATTGGAAAGCATTTGATGCGGCGGCGGGTGACGTGCCACACCTGATTTGTTACGCGGTAAAAGCCAATGGCAATCTCGCCGTGCTGAATCTGCTGGCGCGTCTGGGTTCCGGGTTTGACATCGTTTCTGGTGGTGAACTGGCGCGTGTGATCGCCGCGGGTGGTGATGCGAAGAAAGTGGTGTTCTCGGGTGTGGGTAAAACCGAAGCCGAAATGCGCTATGCGCTGGAACAGGACATTCTCTGTTTCAACGTGGAATCAGAGCCGGAGCTGGAGCGCCTGAATCAGGTCGCGGGCAGCATGGGCAAGGTGGCGCGCATTTCGATCCGCATTAACCCGGATATCGATGCGGGTACGCACCCGTATATTTCGACTGGTCTGAAACAGAACAAATTCGGTATTCCGATTGAGCGTGCGCCGGAGGTGTATAAATACGCCGCCAGCCTGCCTAACCTGCAAATCAGCGGGGTGGATTGCCATATCGGTTCGCAACTGACTGAAATCGAACCGTTCCTCGAAGCTGCGGATAAACTGCTGGCACTGATCGACGAACTGGCGGCTGCTGGTATCAAAATCCATCATCTGGATGTCGGTGGTGGTCTGGGTGTGAATTACAATGACGAAACCCCGCCGCACCCGAGCGAATATGCCTCGGCACTGAAGCAGAAATTGCAGAATCGCGATCTGACGCTGTTGTTTGAACCGGGGCGCGCCATCATGGCGAATGCCGGTATTCTGGCGACCAAGGTGGAATACCTGAAAGCCGGGGAAGATCGTCATTTCGCGATTGTCGATGCGGCGATGAACGATCTGATCCGTCCGTCCCTCTACAGTGCCTGGATGAACATTGTGCCGGTCAATCGTGCGCTGCCACGTACTGCACAGCGTTATGATGTGGTGGGCCCAGTCTGTGAAACCGGTGATTTCCTGGGTAAAGATCGCGAACTGGCGATTGCACCGGGCGATTATCTGGTAGTTCGTTCTGCGGGCGCGTATGGTTTCTCCATGTCTTCCAATTACAACGCCCGTTCCCGCGCTGCCGAAGTGCTGGTGGACGGTGAGCAGCCACATCTGGTGCGCGAGCGTGAACCGCTGGCATCACAGTGGCAATTTGAACATCTGTTGCCGTAACAGGAGCTTGGCTGCATGTTGATCCAGTTTTCCAAAATGCACGGTCTGGGAAATGACTTTGTGGTCGTCGATGGCGTCACGCAGAAGGTATTTTTTAATGCGGAAACGCTGAAACGCCTCGGTGATCGTCATTTTGGTGTCGGTTTTGACCAGTTGCTGCTGGTCGAACCGCCGTATGATCCTGATCTCGACTTCCACTATCGCATTTTCAATGCCGATGGTTCCGAGGTGCAGCAATGCGGCAATGGCGCCCGCTGTTTTGCCCGCTTTGTCCGCCTGAAGGGCTTAACCAATAAAGATCGCATTGCAGTCAGCACTGTCAGTGGCCGTATTGTGCTGCAGATTGAAGATAACGATCAGGTCACGGTCAACATGGGCGTACCAGAGTTTGAACCTTCCAAGATCCCGTTCCGGGCGCAGAAAGCTGAAAAGCTCTATCTGCTGCGAGTGGCCGAACAGACGGTGATGTGTGGTGCCGTGTCGATGGGCAATCCGCATTGCGTGATCGAGGTTCCCAGCGTTAAGACGGCCCCCGTAGAAACACTCGGTCCGAAACTGGAATCGTTTGACCGCTTCCCGGAACGCGTCAATGTCGGCTTCATGGAAGTGGTGTCGGCGAATGAAATCAATCTGCGCGTCTATGAACGCGGTGCCGGTGAAACACTGGCGTGCGGTACTGGTGCTTGCGCGGCGGTCGTGGTCGGTATTCAGCAGGAAAAACTCAAAGGCCGTGTCAAGGTCAACCTGCCGGGCGGTTCGCTGTCGATTGCCTGGAATGGCCCCGGCACACCGGTGTATATGACCGGCCCTGCAGAACACGTGTTTGACGGACAAATCGAGCTATGAGTGTCAATCTGGGGGCGCTGGAGCTGATGCTGGAAGAGAGCAAGGTGATTGACTATCTCAAACAGCATCCGGATTTTTTTCTGCGGCATAAGGCGTTGCTGGAAGATCTGACGATCCCCCATGAACAGCGTGGCGCGGTGTCGTTGTTTGATTTGAAACTGGAACGTCAGCGTGAACGGTTGCAGCTACTGGAGCAGGAGCGACAGGAGCTGTTGGCCAATGCCAGCCGCAACGAATTCATCTTCCGCGTCTATACCGATGTGTATGCGGATTTATTCGCCTGCACCTCGTTGCGTCAGTTGTGGAAATGCCTGCATAGCTCATTTCGGGAACGGCTGCGGATCCCGGCCTGTGCCTTGTGGGTGAATCAGGCCCGGGTCAAAGCAAAACGCTTTGATAAGCCGTATGAGATGGAGTATCCGCTGTTCCAGCGGTTGTGTCTCTATCCGATGGCGGATCAGCTGGTCTATTTTGGTCGGGTGAATGACTGCGATCGCGAGCTGATTTTCGGTCAGGGTTCGCTGGTGCATTCGATGGCACTGTTACGGCTCGGTGAATATGGCGAGTGGGGTTTTCTGGCGTTTGGTCATGCGAATCCTCAGCATTATCAACCGGGTATGGACAGCCTGTTGCTGGAACAATTAGGCCGCTTTGTGACCCTGTTACTACCGACACTGGCACGTTCCTGTGAATGATCCTCTTGCCGCCACCCTGCACACCTATCTGGAATATCTGCGTGTCGAACGCCAGCTCAGTGCGCATACGCTGAATAATTATCAGCGTCATCTGCAAGCCATGGCAGCCTGGTTGCAGGAAAAAAACGTCCGTGACTGGTCGGAACTGAACAATCCGCTGGTACGACAATGGGCGCATACCTTGCGCAAACATAAAGACACCTCACCGCGCACGATCAGCACGAAAATGTCGGCGCTGCGCAGCTTTGCCGACTGGCTGGTGATCCGTGGCATTCTGGCGGCGAATCCCGCACGCGGCGTCGCCTTGCCAAAGCTCGGGCGTCCGTTGCCGAAAAATCTCGATGTGGATCAGGTACATCAACTGCTGAATATTACCGATGAGCAGGATCCGCTGGCGATTCGTGATCGCGCCATCATGGAGCTGTTTTATTCCACTGGTATGCGTCTGTCAGAGCTGGTGGCGCTCGACGGGTCTGATCTCGATATGAGCAGCCGCCAGGTGCGGGTGATAGGCAAGGGCAACAAAGAACGCATTCTGCCGATTGGTCGGCTGGCGCTGGAGTGGCTGGAGAAATGGCTGAAGATCCGGCCCGCGTTTCAGACGGAAGGCGAACCGGCGCTGTTTCTCAGCAGCCGTAAACGACGCATCACGGCGCGAATGGTGGAAATCCGTTTAGAGCAGTGGGGGCAGAAACAAACGCTCAACAGCCATATTCATCCGCATAAACTGCGACATAGCTTTGCGACTCATATGCTCGAATCTTCCGGCGATTTACGTGCGGTACAGGAACTGTTAGGGCACGCCAATCTCGCAACGACCCAGATCTATACCCATCTCGATTTTCAGCATCTGGCTACGGTTTATGACCAGACGCATCCGCGCTCCAAACGCCGCAAACTCAAACCCGAAGAAGAGTAACGACCTTGTTGCACTCGCCGTATTCAGTGGCGCTGGCGCATCAGGTAAAAGGCGACTCGGGTTGCCAGCCGACGTGGGCTTAACCGCATCAGCAGTGCTAACAGACGGTTCCGATAGCCGGTGATATAGACACTTTTATGTCGCAGGAATGCATTCCAGCCTTGTGCGGCGACGGTTACCGGGTTTGCCAGCGGAAAACCACGGGGGTTGATGGCAGCCTTGTCTATAAACGGGGTCTGGATAAATCCCGGACACAACGCCATGATGGTGATGCCACTGTGACGGTATTCTTCCGCTAAAGCGGCAGAAAGGTGTAACACATAGCTTTTACTCGCGGCATAAACCGCCATGAACGGCAGTGGCTGCAACGCGGCTAACGACGCAATGTTGATCACTCCCATGCCTTGGTTGGCGATGAGCTGCGGGATCACCGCATGGTTCAGGGCTGTCAGCGCCGTGATATTAAGCTCGATCAGATGGGCGTATTGGGCCGCGGGGATCTGATGAAATTCTCCATAAATCCCTTCCCCTGCATTATTGATGAATAGATCGATTTTATGCTGCTGTATGTTGGCGATCAGCCGCTGGAGATCGTCGGCGATGGTTAAATCGTGTGGCCAGCAGAGCACATCGACGGCATAGAGCCGACGTAATTCGAGGGCGAGCACCTGTAATTTGCTCTCATCTCTGGCTACCAGAATGATTTGTTGAAATTGTGCCGCTAACAGATGCGAAAAAGCCTCTCCTAATCCAGAAGAGGCACCGGTAATTAAAACGGTTTTTTTCTCGTTCATGCCGATGAGCGTTGCGTTTATTTAAAATCAACCATCATCTGCTTGGGTACCGGAATGTCTTTCGAGGTGGCGACACACACACCGGCATATTCGCTAAATTTCGGTGGCAGCGGTAAACCCAGTTCATGCAACCGATAGTTTTCAAACAGTACATTTAAGGCGGCAAACTCTCCATATAAACGGATCGCTTTCAGCATCAAACGCTTGTTGCAATGGCCGAACAGGGTGGAAAACTCATGAGCACGCTCGGCAATTTCTTCAAAGCTGACCTGTTTGTAGTCGTCGCCGACTGCGGGGATGCCTTGTGCTTTGGCTATTGCCTGATCAATTTCGGCAAATGAGGTGGAGGCATCTGTTCCTGCAGAAATATGATAGAAATCATAAGGTAATGTTTCTTTTTCTATCATGGTCACCAAGGCGTCAGCACAGTAATCAACCGGGATCACATCAATCTTATCCTGCAGGCTGCAAGTAAACTGACGTAACAATAAGGCCATTCTGAATACCCAGAAAATACTGCCTGAAGGTTTACAACCCAGTTTCGTGTGGCCGACAACAATCGATGGGCGCGCTGCCACAAACGGCAGGTTAGGCAATTCTTTACGAATTTTGGCTTCAATTTCCGCTTTCGACGCGGTGTATTTCACAAAATGATGGACTTTGCCTTTTGGCTTATAGTTTTCCGGTACCACCATGCCTTTTTCTGGGCCGCATGACATGGCGGTGCCAACCTGCAGAAAGCGTTGCATGTTAGGTACAGAGGCCATTTTCTTGGCCAGTGCGAACGTGCCGTCGACGTTGACCGGTTTGATCAATGGGTTATTCGAGAAAGATGCGACCGCCGCGCAGTTGATGACGTGGGTCACCAGTTCCAGACGCGGGTCATCGAGGAATAATTCCGGTGTCTTCAGATCGCCGAGAATCAGATCCTCTTCTGTAATTTTGTTTTTCAGTTCAGGCGCCAGTTCGAAGGAATCAAGATTGTTTCTCAGTCTTGCAAGTGCTGCAGCAGGTGTTTCTCCCCGAACTAAAAGTAAGATCCGATCCCATTTATAAGAACTTTGCAAAACTTTACAAATCACAGCGCCACCGAGGAAGCCAGTTGAACCTGTGATAAAGAGACAACGCATATCTTTTCCTTAAATTTGAACCTTAAAAGTGCTAGTTTCGGGCTATTTCTGAGTTTTTTTATAAAACACTTACCTTCTATAGATGAATTATTAAATTCACATTAAGGTGCGACGCTATGTTTGAGAGAAATGCCGGTTTTTGTGAGCTTAATACGATTTAAGGATAAATCTTGTCATTAATCAACTTCTCATTAATGGTGCAGGGCACCACGTCAGATGCCGGAAAAAGTACGCTGGTGGCGGGGCTGTGCCGCCTGCTGAAACGACAAGGCTGGTCGGTGGCACCGTTTAAATCACAGAATATGGCGCTGAACAGTGCGGTGACGGCAGAGGGTGGAGAGATCGGTCGTGCACAGGCCGTGCAGGCACAAGCCTGTGGAGTTGAACCGTCTGTGCATATGAATCCGGTGTTGCTGAAGCCGAATACCGATATCGGGGCGCAGGTGATTGTGCACGGTAAAGCGTTAGCGGATATGGATGCCTGTGCCTACCACGATTACAAACCGAAGGTGATGGGCGCTGTGATGCACTCCTATCATCATTTGCAGGCACATTATCAGGCGGTGATTATCGAAGGGGCGGGCAGCCCGGCAGAAATTAATCTACGTGATCGCGATATCGCCAATATGGGGTTTGCCGAAGCGGCGGATTGTCCAGTTATCATCATTGCGGATATCGATCGTGGCGGCGTGTTTGCCCACTTGTATGGCACGCTGGCCTTGCTGTCGGAAAGCGAACAGAACCGGGTGCTGGGTTTTGTCATTAACCGCTTCCGCGGCGATATTTCACTGCTGCAGGGTGGTCTCGATTGGCTGGAACAAACAACCGGCAAACCGGTGTTAGGCGTGTTGCCTTATCTGCATGGTCTTTATCTGGAACAGGAAGATGCGATTGCCGTACAGCAAAGCAATCGCGGTAAATTCCGAGTCGTGGTGCCCTGTTTTCCACGGATCAGTAATCACACCGATTTCGATGTACTGCGACTGCATCCAGATATTGACCTCATCATGGTGCCGCCGAATCAGCCGTTGCCATCGGCGGATTTGCTGATTTTGCCAGGCTCAAAATCGGTGCAGGGCGATCTGCGCTTTCTGCGTGAACAGGGTTGGGATCGGGCGATAGCCCGTCATTTGCGCTTTGGCGGCAAGCTGATTGGGATCTGCGGCGGTTATCAGATGCTGGGCGAGATGTTGCATGATCCGCTCGGGTTGGAAGGGGTGTCCGGCAGTATGCCGGGGCTCGGGCTGTTACCGATCACCACAACGCTGGCGGCGGAAAAGCAGTTGCGCCGGGTCCATGGCTTGCTGACGCTAGCGGATGAAACCGTACCTGTCAGCGGTTATGAAATTCATGCCGGGGTGACAGAGATACCGGCGGGGATGAGTCAGCCGATGGCCTTGCTGAGTGACGGTGTGACCATGGCCGATGGGGTGCTCTCAGATGATGCGCTGATTTTGGGCACCTATCTGCATGGGCTGTTTGATGAACCGGCCGCCTGTAATGCATTGCTGCGCTGGGCAGGATTACAGAGTGATCGGGCGCCGGAGATGTCGCAGTTGCGTGAAGAGGGCATCAACCTGCTGGCCGATTGTCTGGCCGATCATCTGAATATGGATAAACTGTTCACTCTTCTGACGCAGTGGGAACAACGACATGCCAACTAGATCCTGTCCGGCGCTGTTGATCAGCGCACCAGCCAGCCACAGTGGTAAGACGACGGTGACGGCTGCTCTGGCGCGTTATTGGACAAAGCAAGGTAAACAGGTGCGGGTGTTTAAAACCGGGCCGGATTTTCTGGACCCCATGCTGCTGGAGCGGGCATCGGGTTTACCAGTGCACCAACTGGATTTGTGGATGATGGGCGAGGATAACTGCCGTCGGCGTCTGGCCGAGGCCGCGCAGGAGGCCGATCTGATCCTGATCGAAGGGGTGATGGGCCTGTATGACGGACATACCAGCTCTGCCGATATCGCCCGTCTGTTTGCGATTCCGCTGCTGCTGGTGATCGATGGTTCGGCCATGGCACAAACGTTCGGCGCACTGGTGTACGGGCTGGCGCATTATCAGCCGGATCTGCAAGTGTTTGGTGTGGTGGCCAACCGCGTCAACAGTGCCGGTCATGCGCGTTACCTGCAGCACAGCCTGCCGGAGGGGATCCATTTTTGTGGTTATCTGCCGTCGAATGAGGCGATCACGCTGCCGGAACGGCATCTGGGTTTGGTTCAGGCCGCAGAGCTTTCAGATCTGGATGCACGCTTAGACTTGGCGGCCGAACAACTGGCCAGTCACGGTGCATTACAACTGCCACCGCCCTGTGAATTCAGTGACCCGATCAGCCATAAAGTCTGGGATGAAGGGTTGAACGGTGTGACGATTGCGGTCGCGCGCGATGCGGCATTCAGTTTCATTTATCGCGATAATCTGCAGACATTGCAGCAGATGGGCGCACAATTGAGCTTTTTCTCTCCGCTTTCTGATGCTGCGCTGCCAGAGGCGGATGCGTTGTATCTGCCGGGTGGGTATCCGGAGCTGTATCTGGATGCGCTGGCCGATAACCAGACGATGCTGCAATCGATCCGTGCCCATGTACGGGCCGATAAACCGACGGTTGCCGAATGTGGCGGCATGCTTTATCTGCTGAATGGTCTTACGGATCAGGCTGGGCACCGACGTGAGCTGTTGGGGGTATTGCCCGGTGAAGCGTTGATGGAGCCCCATCTGGGCGGGTTGGGTGTCTTGTCGGCCCCCTTTCCGTTTGGTGAAGTGCGCGGGCATACCTTTCATTTCTCCAGCAGCCAGATCCGTGCGGAAGCCACCTTGGAAGCTGCGCATCCGGTGCATGGCAAGCCGGAACCCATCTATCAGCAGGGGCGTCTGCTGGCGTCATATGTGCACTGGTATCTGGGGGAGCAACCGGAAGCCTGTCTGGCCTGGTTTAAACCAACATGCAGTGATGACGTGGTGGCTTGAAATGAGGGCATGACATTGCTATAGTTGAGTGAATACTCATTTATTATCTGTTGATGTTCTGATGGCCCGCCCTAAAAGTGAAGATAAATACTACGCATTGCTCGCAGCCGCCATTAGTGTCTGCGCTGTGCTGGGTATCGAAGCGCCCACGGCGAAGATTGCGCGCACGGCTGGGGTGGCAGAAGGCACACTGTTTACCTATTTCAAGACAAAAGATGAATTACTGAATCAGCTCTATCTTGAACTTAAAAAAGAGATGGGGCGAGAGATGCTGGCGGATTACCCGCGAACCCAGTCACTGCGCGAAAGGATGTATTTTGTATGGTCAAAATACATCCACTGGGGGGCGCTCAACCCGGACAAACGCAAGGTGATGGGGCAACTCAGTGTCTCAGACCGGATCACCGCAGAGACACGGGCCGCCGGCATGGCCATTTTTTCCGAGGTCGGCGTGCTTATGGATGAATGCATCAAACAAAGCAAGTTGCAGAATTCGTGTGCTTTTGCCTCGGCGATGATGCTTGCCATGGCCGAAACAACGATGGATTTTATTATCCGTGAACCTGCGGCAACAGAACACTATTGTCATACGGGTTTTGAAGCCTTCTGGCGGGTTCTCGCCATCGATTAAAATTTTGCTCTTTTATTGATTGATTAATCACTCATATTGAGCCAAGAATATCCCCCATACCTCGTTACGCAGGGTCGTCATTAAGAGGGTTCCGTTATGTCTGGTCTGTTTGCAAAATGGATGAATCTGATGGGTTACCGCTCATTGGGCCAAGCGCCGAAAGGTGCTCGGTTCAGTAATCTCACCCAATCCCCCCAGTGGCACGGCAATAAATTTGAGAATCCGCAGCCGATCTGGAGTGATATGAAAAATGCGATGATGCAATCGTTGCGGGCCAGCCCGCATGCGACACCGCAACAAGCCATACCGGTAGTCACCGAGGTAAAAGCGGCGTTGGCACAGCCATTAACGCGGGATCTGCGAGTGACCTGGCTGGGTCATTCCACCTCACTCATTGAAATGGATGGTACCCGGATTCTGATTGATCCGGTGTGGAGTGAGCGGACGTCGCCGGTTGCCTGGCTGGGGCCCAAACGCTGGTATCAGCCATTAATTCCACTGGCGGATTTACCGCACATTGATGCGGTGCTGATATCGCACGATCATTACGACCATCTGGATCGCACCACCATTGAAGCCATGAGTGACTGGGATACTCAGTTTCTGGTGCCTTTGGGCGTGGGGGCTCACCTCGAATACTGGGGCGTTCCGCCACATAAAATTACCGAAATGGACTGGTGGGATGCTACACAAGTCAATGATATCGACGTGGTCGCAACACCGGCCCGCCATGCATCCGGTCGATTGATCCCGCAATCCAACAAAACCTTATGGTCAGGGTTTGCACTGATTGGCCCGGCTCATCGGGTCTATTATTCCGGTGATACCGGCTATTTCCCGGGGTTCAAAGACATCGGCTCATGGTTGGGCCCCTTCGATGTGACTCTGATGGAAACCGGGCAATACAACCCGTTTTGGCCTGACTGGCATCTTGGCCCTGAGCAGGCGGTACGGGCGCATCAGGAGGTGCGGGGCGAGGTGATGATCCCGGTGCACTGGGGGTTGTTTGAGCTGGCCCCCCATAGCTGGACCGAACCGGCAGAACGCGTGCTGGCGGCGGCCAACGCGGCGGGGGTGGTGGTGAATATGCCCCGGCCGGGCGAAAGTATTGAGCCAACACATCACACGACGATAGAAAAGTGGTGGCCGCAGACGGAGTGGCAAATGGCCAGTCTGTCGCCCATCATCGCGACGAAGAGTGGCAACCCAACCGAGCGCTTTGATGACCCGGTATGGGAGGAGTAATGGGGTCGATCCGGTTCAGAGGATTTTCTCGGATGAGAGCGGCGTGAGCATCTCGGCCGGTGCCGGACGACCAAAGAGATAGCCCTGATAGGTATAACAGCCCAGCGTGGCTAACCGATTACGCTGGGCTTCGGTTTCCACCCCTTCGGCGATGACGTTGAGCCCCATGCTGTGGGCCAGCGTCACCACCATACTGGCAATGGCGGCATCATTAGGGTCTGTCAGCAGATCTCGGACAAACGACTGGTCGATTTTTAACTGATCCAGCGGCAAACGCTTCAGATACGACAGCGATGAATAACCGGTGCCAAAGTCATCCAGAGAGAAGCCGATGCCGAATGTTTTCAGGACAATCATTTTCTGGATGATCTCCTCGGTGTCTGCCAGCAACAGGCTTTCCGTGAGTTCCAGTTTTAAGCGATGCGGGAGGATGTTGGCGAGTTGCACGGCGGTCAGCACCTTCTCCACGAAATCGGGTTGATGGATCTGGCGGGCACTGATGTTGACCGCCAGCGAAATATGAGAGGTGTCCGGATGGATGCTCCAGCGCTGCAATTGCTGGCACGCCTCGTTGAGCACCCAATCACCGAGTTGCAGGATCAGGCCGCACTCTTCCGCGAGCGGGATGAATTCCGCCGGAGAGATCATCCCTCGTTCAGGATGCTGCCAGCGAACCAGGGCTTCTGCGCCCACGATACGACCATGCAAATCCACCTGTGGCTGATAATAGAGCACCAGTTGCTGCTGGCGGATGCCTTCCCGCAGATCATTTTCCAGTCCGATGCGGGAGCTGACGAGCGATTGCATTTTGTCATCGAAGAAGCGCAAGGTATTACGGCCCGCCGATTTTGCCTGATACATCGCAATATCGGCGCGTTTCATCAACTCTTCGCTGTTTTCCTTGTGCGCGTTAAACAGCGTGATGCCGATACTGGCGGTGCTGTTATATTCATTGCCCGCCAACTGATAGGGGCGCCGCAGTTCGTTGAGAATTTTTTCACCGATACTTTTTCCCTGCGTGGCGGCCAGTTCTTCCTGTGAACCAAGTTGTTCCAGCATGACGACAAATTCATCGCCGCCCAAACGGGCAATGGTGTCTGTTTCCCGGACACATTTCGAGATGCGACCCGCCACCTGTTGCAGCAACAAGTCACCGATATCATGGCCCTGGCTGTCATTCAGCGTCTTAAAGTTGTCCAGATCAATGAACAGTAAGGCACCGAGCTGGCCGGAGCGGGCACTGAATGCCAGCGCCTGATTCAGACGGTCTTGCAGGAGGCGGCGATTGGGCAGGCCGGTGAGGTGATCGTAGAAAGCGAGATAACTGATTTCATCTTCTTTCACTTTCCGTTCCGTGATGTCACGGGCCAGAAAAACCACCATCCGTTTTCCGCCAAGGTGGTAATCCAGTGGTTGCACCCGCCCTTCAAATAAGCGATGACCCAAGGGAGTGTCGCGTTCATATTCAATGGCTTGCGGCTCTGCTGTGCGCAGGCTTTCACGAATGCAGGTCAGCAGGCGCTCGGCAGTTTCTTGGGGTAAAAACGTATACAGCGACTGCCCCACTAATTCGGAAGCGGACGAGTAAAACAGATGCGAGGGAGAGGAGAGAACCTCTCGGTAATAGCCGTCTTCATCCAACACCACCATAATATCCGGGATCGCGTGGATCACGGCCCGCAGGCGTGCTTCGCTATCCAGTAACGCCTGCTCCATCTGGGTTCTCTTGACAATATCCTGCAACATGATCCCTAACAGCAGGGTGCCGAGTGCAAAGGTGAAGATATAGGGTAGGGCGATCTGGCTGATCACAGAACTAAACAACAGGCCCGGAAACTGCGTAAAAATCAGCACCATGAAAGCATGAAGCAGAAATCCGAAGAGCAATAATGCCACGGCGCCGGTTTTGACCTTACCGCGTTGCGACAGATGGCGATACAGTAAGCCGCTGCTGACGGCGACAACCACGGTGGTGAGGCCGATGGGGGCACCGACACCCCCCAGCCACAGACGATAGCCGCCGGCGATCACCGCTGCCGGAATTGCCACTACCGGGCCACCAAACAGACCCGCCATGCTAAGGATCACGGTGCGGGCATCAAAGATAACACCGGGCGCCAACTGGACAGGGCTCATCATGCCAATGACGGCGATGCCGCCGAAGAGCAGACCCGCAATGGCTTGTTCCAGACGTGGCTTCTGGTGACAAAGGCGAACATTAAACCCCTGCAAGAGACACAGGGATAACAGCAGTGCGATACCTTTGATAAATTCTAACAGCATAGGCTCTTTCCATGATCCACATTCTGTAAGCATGGCTCAATCTGAGCCTAAGGTAAAATGCAGCACACCAAACCGCAGAATATTTTGTTGATACCCAGATTTGGAGAAAACAGAACGGAAAAACACCCATGAGGTGTAAAGAGATGTGCCAAAACGGCATCAGGATATGGTGGTTGAGTGTCGCTCAGGCGACTTTCTTGGGCGACGGCTCGGCGATTTGCATTAAGGTCGATTCGAGTACGCGGCGAACCTGAGGCAGGCACTGACCACAGGTGTTTCCGACATTAAGCTCACGGTTAAGACCGCGAACACTATCGATGCCGTGCGCGATAGCTTCTTTAATTTGTCGGTCATTCACGGCATGACAATGACAAATGATCATAACCAGACTCCACCTAGGTGCTTTATTTGATAATACTTCTCATTATTGATTTTGGCAATGCGGTTGCTGAAATTTTAGGCAGATAAAGTTGCGAAATCCCCCATAGCGATTAGGCTAAATGGTATAGCGTGTGACCACATGAGGAGCTGCTATGCAAGGTGAGAAAGTTGTCATTGCTATGCTCAATAAGGTTCTGACGTGGGAATTGACGTCAATCAATCAGTATTTCCTGCATGCCCGCCTGTTCCGCCACTTTGGTTTCAATGCCTTAAATGAGCATGACTACAAAAAATCGATTAAGGATATGAAACAAGCTGACGCGCTGATTGAGCGGATCTTGTTTCTCGACGGTTTGCCTAATCTGCAGAATCTCGAATATTTGCGCATCGGTGAACATGCGGAAGAGATGCTGCAGTGTAATTTATCGCTGCAGCAGGATCAGCTCGTCTTATTACGTGAAGCCATTGTGGTCGCGGAACAGGCGTCGGATTTTGTCAGTCGTGATTTGCTGGAAGAGATCCTGGAATATGAGGAGGAATATCTCGACTGGCTGGAAACACAGCAAAATCTGATTGCCACGACCGGCATTCAGAACTATTTACAAAGTCAGATGTAAGGAGGCGGTATGCAAGGCAAACCCATTATCCTTGCCGAGTTAAACAAATTACTCGCCGGTGAGCTTTCAGCCATCGACCAATATTTTATTCATTCCAGGATGTATCAGGATTGGGGATACAGCAAATTATATGAGCGTATCAGCCATGAATCTGATGAGGAAAAACAGCACGCCTCCTGGATCATTGAACGGATTCTGTTTCTGGAAGGCACACCGGAAATGACCGTACGCGAACCGCTGCATGTCGGCAGAACCGTGCCGGAAATGCTGCAAAACGATCTGGAGCTGGAATACAGCGTGGTTAAAAACCTGAAAGCCGCCATAAAACTGTGTGAAGATGAACAGGATTATCAGACCCGTGAAATGCTGGAAAAACAGCTGGAAGACACGGAAATTGATCATGCGTACTGGCTGGAAAAACAGTTACGTCTCATCGATCAGATTGGTCTGCAAAATTATCTGCAATCCCAAATTTAATCTTTCCTTCTGCTGTCTGAATTGAGATTATGATGCATTCAGACGGCATCTTATTGTTTTTAGTGTACTCATTGCCTGGTCATGCCGTTTACCTCCCTGATATGGAACAACATCATGCGTGTGTATGTGTTACAACATGTCCCTTTTGAAGAGCTGGGTAATATCCAACCCTGGTTAGAGCAACAGCAGGCTGAGATCAGCTATTGTCGTCTGTATTTCAATGACCCGTTACCCGAGCCGGCTGACGTCGACTTGCTGATTGTGCTGGGTGGGCCGATGAGTGCCAATGATGAAGCGCATTATCCCTGGCTGCGGGCTGAAAAAGCCTTTCTGGCGGCAGTTATTGCTGCGGAAAAGCCGGTGGTGGGGATTTGTCTCGGTGCACAACTGATTGCCAGTTCGCAGGGGGCGCGCATTTATTCCAACTATGCCAAAGAGATTGGCTGGTTTGATATCGAAAGCGTACCTGCTGAAGGTGACGTCTTACCCTTACCGCCACGTATGAATGTCTTTCACTGGCATGGTGAAACGTTTGAATTACCGGCGCAAGCCATCTTGCTGGCGAGCAGTGAAGCCTGTAACAACCAGATCTTCCAGTTAGGCAAACGGGTCATTGGCTTGCAATGTCACCTCGAAACCACGGAAGCCAATGCCCGCAGCATGATAATGCATTGCGCCGATGAATTGATCGGAGGCCGCTTCATTCAGGATGCCGATGCGATCTTGTCGGCATCGCCGCGACACTATCAGCAGTTAGCACAGTGGATGACACAGGTGCTGGAGTATGTTGTCAGAGCGTAGTGCTCGGGCGGTCAGTATTGCGGCGCAGTTTGTTCAATCAGATCGAGTCGCTGGCGCCACGGATCGGGTTGCGCACGCGTTTCGGTTACTCCCTTCGGCGAAAATATTAGGATGTCATCTTTCTGCGGATCATAACGGGGCCAATGCGGTAACGAG
Organism: Tolumonas lignilytica; assembly: GCF_000527035.1. NCBI lineage: Bacteria > Pseudomonadati > Pseudomonadota > Gammaproteobacteria > Aeromonadales > Aeromonadaceae > Tolumonas > Tolumonas lignilytica. The sequence goes on along the minus strand of NZ_AZUK01000001.1, from coordinate 1,714,193 downwards.
GGCGAGTTCGGATCTCCTGTGCGGGCAAAGTTCACCCAATATTGTTGTATCTGCTCTGCCATCGCCCGATCGGGTTGGCTGACCTTATCGAGTAACACCGAAGGTAAGGTATTAAACACATAGGCCACTTCACTGGCATGCATGGCACCCGGCACGGTGGCCCACAGGCTGCTGGCAACATAGGAAAAACGAAATTCATATACCGGTTGCCCCTGTGCTGCGGCTGTTCTGGCAATGAATCTGGCGGGCTCAATCATCATCTGATCGCTGGCGATTAAGTCGCTAACTGCAGGGAAAATATAGAGGTCATCCGGGTTGTAGAGCTGTCTGACCTGCTCGCTGTGCGCGTGTCCCAGCATATCCAATGCCTGTGACATGGTGCTGATTTCAGGGGCAGCACCAATATCATTACCGGTCGCCCCGACGATAAGCGGAATGTCGATACCGGCTCCGGCTTCATAGATATCAGTGGGATAGGTCGTCACCAGTTTTCCATCAATCATCGGGCCGGCAAAAGTTCGCCCTTCCTCGCTATTTTCATCCGTTTCCATATTCAACTGATCCATGACATCGTCGGCCGACAAGGCTCTTAATGCGGCCAGGGCATGGCGATCCTGCCCGGTAATATGATGTCGTCTTGCAAATCGCAATCCTGCTTCTTCTGCGGAGGGATAGCCATTGTCGCTCGGCTTTTGTAACCGGATATTGCTGTCTGCCTCTACGCGCCCCCCGCCTGATTCAATAATGGCTTTATGAAACAGCCCTTTTGCTAAAGGGGAGGTCATCAGCACGTGTATGGCATAACCGCCGGCAGATTCACCGAACAGGGTGACGTTATCCGGATCGCCGCCAAAGGCAGAAATATTTCTCTGAACCCACTTTAAGGCCGCAATCTGATCCATATAGCCATAATTACCCAATAAGCCGTCTGCATTTTCTTGGCTGAGTGCTGGATGGGCGAAGAATCCGAAGCGGCCGACCCGATAGTTGATGCTGACCAGAATGACGCCGCGTTTGGCAAATGCGGTGCCGTCGTAGATATCGGCCGACGTATTGCCATCGACAAAACCACCCCCGTAAATCCAGACCATCACCGGTCGTTTCTGTGGGGTGGTTTGTGCAGGCATCCAAATATTCAGATTGAGGCAATCTTCAGACAGGTGAGTCTTCGGTAATGCCTGATCTTTCGGCGTTGGATATTGCATACAATCATGCCCAAACTGGGTTGCCTGACGAATACCCGACCAAGGGGTGACCGGCTGGGGGGCCCGCCAGCGGAGTTGGCCCACAGGTGGTGCCGCATAAGGAATGCCCTTATAAGCGACCACATCATGGCTGACCATGACGCCTTGCAGTTGGCCACTAGCCGTGGTGATGAGCGGCAAGGCCTCGGTTGAGGTGCTGCAGGAAAGTAGTATGACCCAGCCCAGAAGCTTCTTCATGTAATGAATCGTCTTACACGCGTTCCACATTGGCAGCCCGATAGTGTTCACCTGAGTCATTTAAGTATAGAGCAGCAAGCGGATTTTCCGGTGGCATACCGTTTGGGATTTTTGTTGGGTGGTTGCCATTGCCGCATGCAAAGCAAAAAATGAAACCGGTTACATTTTTGCCGGTGCTATCACAAAACGGTTTTTTTTCGATGGTCGGACAACCTGTAGCAGTGTTTATATCTGTTATCGCTGATTTGGTTTCATCAGATCATCTCATTCGCAGCACGTGTTCTGTGCGTAACAAAACAGGGAGAAACGGCATGCAGCATCAGAAACTTAAACCCTTTCCCGGCAATTTTTTCTGGGGAGCATCAACCTCGGCCTATCAGGTGGAAGGGGCCTGGGATAAAGACGGTAAAGGCCCGTCAGTCATTGATATGGCCCCGGTGGTTCCCGGTACCACCGATTTTAAGGTGACCAGTGATCACTACCATCATTACAAAGAGGACGTGAAACTGTTCGCCGAGCTGGGGTTGAAGGCGTACCGTTTTTCGATTGCCTGGACGCGCATCTTCCCGCACGGCACCGGTGCGATTAACCCGCTGGGCGTGGCGTTTTACAACAACCTGATCAATGAGCTAAAGGCGCATAACATCGAGCCGATTATCACCATCTACCACTTTGACTTGCCGTATGCGTTGCAACAGAAAGGCGGCTGGTCCAACCGGGCGACCGTCGATGCGTTTGCGTTTTACTGTGAAACCCTGTTTGAATTGTATGGTGATCGGGTCAAATACTGGCTGACCATCAACGAGCAGAACATGATGATCCTGCATGGTGATGCCATCGGAACGAAGAGCGTCTCTGGTGACAATCCACTGAAGGATTTGTATCAGCAAAACCATCACATGCTGCTGGCGCAGGCGAAAGCGATGAAAACCTGCCATGAGCTGCTGCCACATGCCAAGATTGGTCCGGCGCCGAATATTTCGGCCATTTATCCGGCCAGTTCCAAGCCGGAAGATATGCTGGCGGCCAGCAACTGTTCTTCCATCCGCAACTGGCTCTATCTGGATATGGTGGTCTATGGCCGTTACAACAATATCGCTTGGAGTTTCCTGGAAGAGCGCGGAGCGACCCCGGATATTCAGGAAGGGGATATGGAGATCATGGCCAGTGCGAAGCCGGATTTCATCGCCTTTAACTACTATTCCACACAGACCGTGGCTGCCAGCAGCGGCGACGCCAGCGATGTTGGTTCGACCGGTGACCAGCAGATCGTGGTGGGGGAAGTGGGTGTTTATAAAGGCGCTTCCAATCCGAACCTGAAGAAAAACGATTTTGGCTGGGAGATCGACCCCATCGGCTTCCGCAATACGCTGCGAGACATCTATGAACGCTATGCGTTGCCGCTGATTGTCACCGAAAACGGGCTGGGCGCTTTCGATAAGGTGGAGGCGGATGGTTCAATCGATGATGGTTACCGCATCAACTATCTGCAGCAGCACATTGAACAAATCCAGCTGGCGATCAGCGACGGTGTCGATGTGTTTGGCTATTGCCCGTGGTCGGCCATCGATCTGGTCAGCACCCATCAGGGCTGCAGCAAGCGTTACGGTTTCATTCACGTCAACCGCGATGAGTTTGATCTGAAAGACATGAAACGTTCCAAGAAGAAAAGTTTCTTCTGGTATCAGAACCTGATTGCCCATAACGGAGCCTGAACACCGTAATCTGCCTGAAAAAAGCGCCCTGATCGGCGCTTTTTCTTTAGGCAATGCCTCAGATAATCCGCCGTTGCCATACGCTGAATAACAGCAGCAGCACACTGGCAACACCCACCAGCATGAACAGATCCTGACTGGCCAGCACGGTGACCTGCTGTTGTGTCAGCGAGACCAGTTGGGACAGCGACAGAGAACTGGCCGCACTGGTTTGTGGCGTGAGCTGTTCCGCGAGCCGGGTATAGTGCAACGCTTCCCGATGCTGCAACACGACGTTGGTCAACGTGACACCGGTGGAATTCATCAGTTCGCGCAGCATGTTTTTCGTCTGATAAGCCTGCGAAAAGATCCGGATGTCGGTTTCACGGAATGTGTTCAGGGCCGCCGTCCCCTGACCGATCGCCGTGAAGCCGGAGAGGATCACCAGTGGCAGCAGCATGGCGAAGAGCGGGGTCTGTGGGGTAAAACGACTACACAGCCAGCCGAACAGCGCCAGACAACTGAAAGCAAAGAACAGGAAATGTTTCTGGTGCGGGTACTGCGCTGCCATTCGCAGGTGCAGCCAGGTGAATAATAAGGCGCTGAGACCCGCACCGCTTAATACGATGCCACAATTGAGTACCGGGAACCCCATGCCTTGTTGCAGAAAGATCGGCAGCAGATAGTTCACCGACGAGAGTGCCAGATAGCAGATGCCGTAATAAAACAGCCCCATCAGATAGCGGCTGGTAAACAGATGGCGAAACGGCAGCAACGAATGATGACGCTGATATTCGCGCCAGATAAACCAGGCCAGCGCGATGCCAGCGGGTGGCACCAGCAGCAACCATTGGCGAAACTCGCTTAAGTCATAGGGCATGTTTTCGATGATCCATTGCAGGATAAACACGCCACTGACCAGCATCAGCATATTGCCGGGGTGCAGGCGGCCGGTACGCCGTTGTTTGCGCACATTGCTGACGGTCTTACCGCTGAGCCACCAAATCAGCAGCAGTTGCGGAAATTGCAGCAGAAACAGCGCCCGCCAACTGAAATGCTCCAGCAGCATCGCCGCGATGAACGCGGCTGAGGCACTGCAACCGACGAGACTGTACGCCATATAGCGGATCGCCAGACCGCGTCCGGTCGGAGTCGGCGGGAAAAACTGCACGTGCACCCGGGCCGCGGTGAAGAAGGCCGAGCCGCCGATCGCCTGAATAAAACGACCGATGAGATAGGCACCGGGGGTATGCGCGTTGGCACAGAGCAGGGCGCCAACGGCGAAAAACAGCAGGGCATAACGGATGAAACGCCGGTAACCCAGCTGCGAGACCAGCCAGTGATGCTGGGCAATCATGATGATGGCGGTGCCGGCATAAACGGCGGTGCTCAGGCTGAACATATGCCGGGTCATGCCCAACCCGCCGCACAGATAGGCGGAGGCAAACGACAGCATGGCGTTCTGGATGAATTCCACACTCACGATAAGGCTGATATTGATTCGGAGTAACTGACGAATAACGGGCGGATTTAACGGACCTGCGTACAACATGATGACACCTCGCATGAAGTTGTCATTGTTCAGAACGCGCTATAATGAATCAAATGGATAATACACATATCAGGCATGTACAAAATGAATGGTTCTCGTTCTGATACCTTTTTCCAGCAGTTCCGCCACTGGGATCTGAATCTGCTGGTGGTGCTGGAGGCTTTGTTTACCGAACAGGGGAATGTCACCCGGGCCGCGCAACGGGTGGGTTTAAGCCAATCGGCGATGAGTCATGCCCTGAACCGTTTGCGGGAGATGCTCGGTGACCCGTTGTTTGTCAAACAGGGGCAACGCATGCAGGCAACGGCGCGTACCGTTGCACTAGCACCCCAGGTTTCAGCCTGGTTGGAACAGATCCGCCAGCAGCTCAACCCGCCGCAGTTTGATCCGGCGACCATCCGGCAGGAGGTCAACATCGCGATCCATGAACATCTGGAACGCCTGATTCTGCCCTCGTTGCTGGGCGTACTGCGCCGACAGGCACCCGGTATTCATCTGCACTCCCGGCCGGTGCCGATGGCGCTGCTGACGGAGGCGTTTGCCCAGGGGCGGGTGGAGATGGCCATCATCGGCGGTGACTGGGAACTCAGTGAGGCGTTCCGGCAACAGTTGCTGACCGAAAGCCGGTTCGTCTATATCTATCATGCCGAACAGCTCACACTGAACGAGCCGGTGTCACTGGCCGAACTGGCGACCGTGCCGCAGCTGGCATCAAACTATTCCCATAAAACGGCCACCATTATCGACAACCACTTCACGGCTCACGGGCTCTCCCGGCCGATCATGGCCACCGCCGGAGGGATCACCGCAATACCGGCCATCCTGCGTGAATGCCCGATGCTGGCTATCCTGCCGGAAATCATGGTTGTCGATCATCCGTTGTTTGACGGGTTGGTGATGCGGCCATTTGAACCGGAACAGGTGCGGGCAGAGCTTTATCTGATCTGGCACCGGCTGCATGAGCATGATCCGGTACAGCAGTTTATCCGTGAGCGGATCATTCAGCATTTCGCAGACCGCAACACTGTTTCACCAGCTCTGCCAGCGTAGAAACGGTGGGGTCAAACAACAGTTCTTCGCTGACCAGCAGATAGATCGGTGTGGAGCGGATCTGCTGTTCCACCGGCAGCGGTTTGAGTTCGCCACTTTCCAGATAGGGCTGGATCTGATTCAACGGTAACCAGCCATAACCAACCCCATGACGGATCGCCTCGACGGCTGCCGGAACGGTGGTCAGTATCCATTCGGAATAGGCCGTAATTTTACGTTTTTCCTGCCGCTGTGTTTGCTGATCGGCGATCGCAATCAGCGGATAGGCAGCCAGTTGTGCCTGGGTTAGCAGAGTATTTTGCTGGTGCAGCGGGTGATCGGCGCGGGCGACGGCAATAAAGTCGAGATGCAGCAACAGCGAACCCGGCTGTTTTTCCGGTTCCGGTATATAGATCAGGTAGAGATCGGCATCCGCCTGCGCCAGCTTTTGGGCACTTTCCGAGCGCACTATCTCCGTTACATGCACCTGGGTCTTGGGATATTGCTGCTGGAACTGCTGCAAAGCCTGAAACAGATAATCTTTCGGAAATACGGTATCCACCACCAGATGAATGGTGGGTTTGATGCCCTGTCGCAGACTCTGAGCCTGCATCTCCAGCTCAAAATAGGTGGTAATGATCGGGGTGACCTGGGCCAGCAGAATTTCACCGGCCGCAGTCAGTTCGGCTTTCCGGCCCTGAATTTTCAGCAGGGATAGTCCGAGCCGTTCCTGCAACTGTTGCAGGGCGTAACTGACCGAGGACTGGCTGCGGTTGAGCTGTGTCGCCGCCTGCGCGAAGCCACCCTGTTCCACCACGGTTTTCAGCACGATCCACTGTTCCAATGTCGATTTTGGCAGCATACATCCTATAACTCATCGGATAATTCGATTGTTTTTATCGGAAAAGAGCGCTTTTTTATCTAATTTATGAATCTTACTCTGGTGGTTGAAAAATGAATATCCTTACTTTTCAGGAGTCAATCATGAGCAGTTTTGAAAAGCACGATCTGAGTGGATTTGTCGGCAAACATCTGGTCTATACCTACGATAACGGCTGGAACTATGAGATTTATGTGAAAAACGCGGAAACCCTCGATTATCGCATTCACAGTGGCATCGTCGGCAATCGCTGGGTCAAAGATCAGCATGTGTATATGGTGCAGGTGGCAAAACAGGTCTACAAAATTTCCTGGACCGAACCGACCGGCACCGATGTCAGCCTGATCGTCAATCTGGCCGATAAACTGTTCCACGGCACTATCTTTTTCCCGCGCTGGGTGATCAATGATCCGAAGAAAACGGTCTGCTTCCAGAATGAACATATTCCGCTGATGGAATCATATCGTGCGGCCGGCCCGGCCTATCCAACCGAAGTGATTGATGAATTTGCCACGATCACCTACGTTGAAGAGTGCGGTGCAAACAACGAGTCAGTGATTGCCTGCGCCGCCAGTGAATTACCCGCTGATTTTCCGAATAGTCTAAAAAAATAACGATAACCCACACATAACAAAGGAAAATTATGAACTCACATTCAGCACAATGGCTGCGTTTACTTTGCCTGACGGGAGGCGTACTAGGTGCCTCACAGGGGATGGCGGCACAGTGGTCACCAAGTGCAGGGACGTGTCAGCAAATGACGCAGCACGCCTTGCCGGGCGTGAAAATCACACAGGCGGAACGGGTGAAAGCCGGGAAGGTGCAACTGGATAAAAGCACTACCCTCACCGGTGCCAGTGGTGATGGTCTTCAGTTGCCGGCGCATTGTCTGGTGCGCGGTATGATTGGCGCACATACCGGACCCGATGGTAAAGAGTACGGCATTCGCTTTGAATTACGGATGCCGGATAACTGGCAGGGCCGCTTCATGTTTCAGGGTGGCGGTGGCTTAGACGGTTTCCTCGGGCAGGCCATTGGCAGTGTGCCCAGCCATGGTTCGACCGCCACGCCGTCGCTGGTACGCGGTTATGCGGTAGTCTCGATGGATGGCGGGCATGAAGGTCGTGATGCTTCGTTTGCCGTCGATCAGCAGGCTCGGCTCGATTATGCCTATGCCGCGATCGGCAAGGTCACCCAGCAGGCAAAATATCTGGTCGACAGTTATTACGCCGCGCCGATCCGCTATTCCTATTTCATGGGCTGTTCCAACGGTGGCCGCGAAGCCATGCTGGCGGCCCAACGCTACCCGACCGAGTTTAACGGGGTTGTAGTCGGGAACCCCGGATTTCACTTAAGCTGGGCGGCGATTGGCGAAGCGTGGGATACCCAGAAATTACTGGCGGTGGCACCGAAAGATGCGCAAGGACGTCCGGTTTTATCGCAGGCGCTGACGCAGTCTGATTTGACGCTGGTGAGTCAGGCGGTGCTGAACGCCTGTGATGACAAAGATGGCCTGAAAGACGGCATCATCAATAACTATCCAGCCTGCCATTTTGATCCGGTGGTGTTGCAGTGTCAGTCCGATCAGACGGCGAACTGCTTATCGGCCGAGAAAATTAAGGCGCTGAAATTGGTTTTCGGCGGAGCGAAAGACAGTGCAGGCAATGCGCTTTACAGTGGCTGGCCGTATGACTCTGGTGTGAACGCACCGGGTTGGCGGATGTGGAAACTCGGCTCTTCCACCGATGCGACAAAACCCAACGCGCTGAATATCATTCTGGGGACCGATTCGCTGTTCCATTACTACATGACGCCGGCACAATCGGTGGCAGACATGACGAAATTCGATTTTGACCGTGATCCGGCAAAAACGAATGAAATGGGCGCCCTGAATGATGCGATCGCCACTGAAATGAGCACCTATGTCGCCCGTGGCGGCAAGATGGTGATTTTCCAGGGGCTGTCTGACCCGGTTTTCTCGGCCAGCGACATTCAAAAATGGTATGAGACCACGACTGCAAATACCTCGAAAGGGGATATCAACCAACAGCGTGACTGGTCGCGTCTGTTTATGGTGCCGGGGATGAACCACTGTGGCGATGGTCCGGCACTGGATAACTTTGATCCGCTGACCGCGATCCAGGCCTGGGTGGAAATCAACAAGGCACCGGCATCGTTACCGGCCACGGGGAAAGCCTTTCCCGGCAAACATCAGCCGATTTGTGCTTATCCGCAAACCGCACATTACACCGGTGGCGATGTGAATAAACTCAGCTCTTACCGCTGTCTGTAACACCTGTCAGCCAGAGCGGCGACCTGTGCGCTCTGGCTGACCTTCATTATGGGCGAGACAACTGTTGCAGGATCGCGTCGGTAGTTTGCACCTGCGCAAAGGTGCCATGCAGGGCGGCGGCGACAGTGTTTTTCACCTGATCGGCCGACACCGTGTCACCGCCAAAGGCCAGCGCTTTGGTGGCGGTCGCGTCGATAGCGACCTGCACGTCAAAGCCTAAATCAAACGCGGCTCGGGTCGTGGTGTCGACACACATATGCGTCATCATGCCACAAATAATCAACTGCTCCACCTGCTGTTGCCGCAACACGTCTAATAATCCGGTTCCGGCAAAGGAGCTGGGGAAATGCTTAATCAGCAGAGTTTCATTTTCTGCGGGTAACACGGCCGGATGCAGTTGTTGTCCTTCCGTCTGTGGCAGGAAAAACGCGGCTGGACGGTTCGGCCGATCGTGCATCTCATGCTGAATATGGATCACCGGCCACTGCTGCTGACGATAATACTGCAATAATTCTGTGATTTTTTCTAAAGCCAGTTCCGGCTGATGCAGAGCCATTTTTCCGCCGGGGAAATAGTCGTTTTGTACATCGATGATTAACAGCGCACTCTTGTTCATGTTTTTCTCCTTTGATTTGCAGTGAAACTAGATTAAGCGAGCGAAGCGTTTTACGCTGTTGGCGTAAATGACATTTTTAGGGTGTAAAACGACAAATGACCGCCAGCCTGCGTATTGCCATCGTGGCGTATGAATCGGTGCTTCCCTCGGCCTTGTACGGTCTGGGCGAGGTATTTTCTGCCGTCGAGCGTTTCCGTGCGCAGGATGACAGCGTACGACCGGTGGAGTGGCGTTATCTGTTGGCTGGGCAAGAAGGTCTGCCATCAACATTACCTTGTTGGCACGCAGACGAGTGCGTGGATGTGGTCATTTTACCGCCGTGCTGTGCAGGACAGAGACCGCTTTGCCCGGACTGGTTAGCGGCGTGGTTACATAAACAACATCAACACGGAGCGGTGCTGGCTTCGGCCTGTGTAGGGGCCTGTGTGCTGGCGCAAAGTGGATTACTGGATGGTCGCGTGGTCACGACCCATTGGCTGCTGGAGGAGATGTTTCACCAGCAGTTTCCGAATGTTCATTTAAATCTGGATGCAGTCGTTATCGAAGAGGCCGATCTGATCACCGCTGGCGGCATCATGGCCTGGCTTGATTTGGCGCTGCGGATTGTGCGCCGTTATTACGGTGCCACGCTGGTGGCACAGCTGAGTAAATATCTGTTGTGGGATAGTGGTGAGCGCGAACAGCGTTATTACCGGCGCTTTCAGCCACCGAAACAGCATGGTGATGATGTCATTCTTAAATTGCAGCAATGGCTGGAGACGCATTACCACGAACCCTGCCCACTGTCACAACTGGCGGGGCTGGCGGCGATGAGCCCGCGCAGCTTGCAGCGGCGTTTTCAGGCGGCGACACAACTGACCCTCAGCCGCTATCTTCAGCACTTACGGCTGGAAAAAGCGCGCGAGTTGCTGGAGACCACGTCACTGCCTGTAGAGCAGATCATCTGGCAGATTGGTTACGATGATCGGGCGTCGTTCAACAAGCTGTTCAAAGCCCAGCTTGGTTTGTCGCCGCTGGCCTACCGGCAGCGATTTGGCGGATAAAAAAATCCCCCGCAAGCGGGGGATTCAACACAAAGCAGCAACCGGCAATCAGCGTGGTGCGAGGAACAGTTTGTAGGTGACATCGTCGCTGACATCACGCGACGGGTAGCCCAGAGCCTGCAGATGATGGTTGAATGCTGGCATGTCGTCGTCGTTCAGTTCAAACGCGCACAACACATAACCGTAGTCAGCCCCATGATGCCGGTAGTGGAACAGGGTGATGTTCCATAGTGTGCCCAGTGTTTCCAGAAAACGCAGCAACGCGCCGGGTTGTTCCGGAAACTCGAAGCTGAACAGGCGCTCTTTTACCGGTTTGCACGGACGGCCACCAACCATGTAGCGCACATGATTTTTCGCCAGACTGTTATCGGTAATATTCAGTACCGAATAGCCCGATTTCTGCAGTTCCGCGATCACCTGCAACAGCTCTTCGGTGCCGTTGTTCAGGCGTACCGAAACAAAAATGGTGGCTTCTTTATCGGCTTCGGCGGAATAACGGTAGTTGAACTCGGTGACCATGCGATTGCCGAGGATCTGGCAGAACTCCAGAAACGCGCCTTTGCGTTCCGGAATGGTCACCGCCAGCACGCCTTCCCGTTTTTCACCCAGTTCGCAACGTTCGGATACGTAGCGCAGGCTGTGGAAGTTGACGTTCGCGCCCGACATGATCGCTGCCATGCGGGCACCCCGGGTGTGCGTGGTTTCCACATATTTCTTGAGACCGGCCAGTGACAGTGCGCCAGACGGTTCGGCGACTGCGCGAGTGTCATCAAAGATGTCTTTCAGGGCGGCACAGATCTCGTCATTGGTGACGGTAATGACGTCATCGAGGTATTGACGGCATACGCGGAACGTTTCATCGCCAATGCGTTTCACGGCCACCCCGTCGGCAAACAGCGAGACCCGCGGTAAGGTTACCGGTTCACCGGCATCCCACGCGGCTTTCAGGCAGGCCGAGCCTTCGGCTTCCACCCCGATCACCTTGATATTGGGCAGCAGTTGCTTGATGTAAACCGCAATCCCGGCGGCCAGACCACCGCCACCGACCTGCACGAACACATGGGTCAGGCGGGTGTCCTGTTCCAGCAGTTCACGACCGATGGTGCCCTGTCCGGCAATCACGTCCGCATCATCATACGGTGGGATCAACGTATAACCGTGTTCTGCCGCCAGACGACGGCTTTCGGCATAGGCTTCATCAAAGCTGTTGCCGAACAGCACCACGTTGCCACCCATGCGGCGTACAGCATCGACCTTGATATCCGGGGTCGTGGTCGGCATCACGATGACGGCCGGGATCTTCAGTTTCGCACCGGACAACGCCACGCCCTGCGCATGGTTACCGGCTGAGGCGGCAATGATCCCTTTGGCGCGTTGTTCTTCAGTCAAACCGGCGATCTTGTTATAGGCACCGCGCAATTTGAAGGAGTGGACCGGCTGCAGATCTTCACGCTTCAGCGCCACATGGTTGCCGAGACGATCGGAGATTTTTTTCAGCGTCTGTAACGGGGTGACTTTCGCCACCTCGTATACCGGCGACAGCAGGATCTTGCGAAGATAATCGCTGGCCTGCGGTTGTGTGTCGCTCATGCTTATTCCCCTAGTTTGCTGCGATCACGCACGGCACCCTTGTCGGCGCTGGTGGCCAGATTCGCATATGCCCGCAATGCAAAAGAGACCGCACGTTCACGGTTGACCGGTTTCCAGGCTGCTTTGCCACGGGCATTCATTTCCGCACGGCGCGCAGTCAGTTCGGCATCACTGATTTTGATGTCGATGGTACGGGCCGGAATGTTGATGCTGATCAGGTCACCATCGGCTATCAGACCGATGTTGCCGCCCGCTGCCGCTTCCGGAGAGACGTGACCAATCGACAGACCAGAGGAACCGCCGGAGAAACGGCCGTCGGTGATCAGCGCACAGACTTTGCCGAGACCCATGGATTTCAGGTAAGAGGTCGGATAGAGCATTTCCTGCATGCCTGGGCCGCCCTTCGGACCTTCGTAACGCACGATCACCACATCACCGGCTTTCACTTTACCGCCGAGAATGCCGGATACCGCATCTTCCTGACTCTCGAACACCACGGCCGGGCCTTCAAATTTCAGAATGGATTCATCAACGCCTGCGGTTTTCACGATACAGCCGTCGATCGCCAGATTACCGGCCAGCACGGCCAGACCACCGTCCTGACTGTAGGCAAATTCTTTGCTGCGGATACAACCTTCTTGGCGGTCGTCATCCAGCGTTGGCCAGCGGCAATCCTGACTGAAAGCCACGGTGGTCGGAATACCGGCCGGACCGGCGCTGTAGAACTTCTTCACGTCGTCAGACGGATGCAGCGCGATGTCGTACTGTTCGATCAGCTCGGCCAGTGACAGGCCCAGCACGTTACGCACGTCGGTATGCAGCAGACCGGCACGGCTCAGTTCGCCCAGAATGGCGACGATACCACCAGCACGATGCACGTCTTCCATGTGGTATTTCTGAGTCGATGGCGCAACTTTACATAGGTGCGGCACGCGACGAGACATGCGGTCGATGTCAGCCATGGTGAAATCGACATCGCCCTCCTGCGCTACGGCCAACAGGTGCAGTACGGTATTGGTCGAACCGCCCATCGCGATATCCAGCGCGATCGCGTTTTCAAAGGCCGCTTTGGTGGCAATCGAGCGCGGCAGGGCTGTTTCATCGTTCTGTTCATAGTAACGTTTGGTCAGTTCGACGATACGACGACCGGCGCTCTTGAACAGTTGTTCGCGGTCGGCGTGGGTAGCCAGCAGCGAGCCGTTACCCGGCTGAGACAGACCCAGCGCTTCGGTCAGACAGTTCATGGAGTTCGCGGTGAACATACCGGAGCAGGAACCGCAGGTCGGGCAGGCACTGCGTTCTACTTCGGCGGTGTCGGCATCGCTGACGGTTGGGTCGGCGGCCATGATCATTGCATCGACCAGATCCAGCTTGATGATTTTGTCTGACAGTTTGGTTTTACCGGCTTCCATCGGGCCGCCAGAAACGAAAATCACCGGAATGTTCAGGCGCATCGCTGCCATCAGCATACCGGGGGTGATTTTGTCGCAGTTGGAGATACAGACCATCGCATCGGCGCAGTGGGCGTTGACCATGTATTCCACGGAGTCGGCGATCAGTTCGCGTGAAGGCAGAGAATAGAGCATGCCGCCATGACCCATGGCAATACCGTCATCGACCGCAATGGTGTTGAATTCTTTGGCCACACCGCCCGCCGCTTCGATTTCACGGGCGACCAGCTGACCCAGATCTTTCAGATGCACATGACCAGGCACGAACTGGGTGAAAGAGTTCACTACAGCGATAATTGGTTTATCGAAATCACCGTCTTTCATACCGGTGGCACGCCACAGGGCGCGGGCGCCCGCCATGTTACGACCCTGGGTGGTAGTCGCGGAACGATACTTAGGCATCACTGTTTCCTCGTTGACCGTGGGAATGCGGAGTTTGGCTGACGGCCTGCGGGCATTCCGGCGGTATTAAATAGATTGACTGAATTCAGATTCTGTAAAACAAGAAGGCGCCGTTATCCGCGCCTTCTGCATAGCTCTTATTTGTTGACCGGAGTCAACCAACCCCATTTGTCTTCGGTCTCACCGTTGAACAGACCAAAGAAGGCTTTCTGGATCGCTTCGGTCACTGGGCCGCGGCAGCCTGCACCGATCTGCATGCGATCAACCGAACGCACCGGTGTGATCTCGGCTGCGGTACCGCACATGAAGATTTCATCAGCCAGATAAAGCGCTTCGCGTTGCAGCGATTCTTCACGGATGGTGTAACCCAGTTCACGCGCCAGCGTCATGATGCTGTCACGGGTGATGCCTGGCAGAATGCCGGAGGTGGTTGGGGAGGTGTACAGCACGCCATTTTTGACGATGAACAGGTTTTCGCCTGAACCTTCAGAAATGTAGCCGTTTACGTCCAGCGCGATGCCTTCGACATAACCGTTACGACGGGCTTCACGAGCAATCAGTTGTGACGAGAGGTAGTTACCGCCGGCTTTGGCACCGGTTGGGATGGTGTTGGGTGCTAAACGACTCCAAGAGGAAACCATGACGTCAACGCCCTGAGACAGCGCTTCATCACCGAGGTAAGCACCCCAAGGCAGCGCGCCGATCATCACTTCTACCTTGTCGCTTTTTGGCAATACGCCTAAGCCGACGTTGCCGATGAAGGCCAGCGGACGCAGGTAAGCACTCTTCATGTCGTTTTTGGTCACGATGTCACAGCAGGCTTGTTCTACCGCTGCTTTGTCGAATGGCATTTCCATCCAGTAGATTTTGGCGGAGTCAAACAGACGCTGGATGTGTTCTTTCAGACGGAAAATCGCAGTGCCATTCGGAGTGTCATAAGCACGAATGCCTTCAAATACAGAAGAACCATAATGCAGGGCATGCGTCATCACGTGAACCTGTGCGCGATCCCATTCCACCATTTCACCGTTGAACCAAATGTATTTTGTAGTCTGTGACATGCTTATATTTCCTTATGCGCTGATCTTTAAGGCAGATTGTTCAGATTGATCCAATGCTTCTACGTGGAAGACATCAATCAGTTTATTCAGTTGGCTCTGCAATAACTGGATCGGGCGTTCACTCGCCACGGTCACGGCAATACGCAGGGAACTGCTATCGGGTACGGTTTCCATATTTAACTGACACAGAGCAAAGCCACGGTGACGCACCACGCGCAGCACACGTTCCAGCACTTCAGGACGGGAACCGGTGATCAAATTCAGCTGATGTTGCTTCATGGTTTGCTCTCCATCATATCGTGATTCGCGGCACCTGGCGGAACCAGAGGCCAGACATTTTCTTCTGCTGAAATAGACACATGCAGCAGGTAGGCGCCTTTGCATTCCAGCATTCTGGCAATGGCGGCAGGCACTTCGTCTTTGCGGGTGATGGTTTCACCGGCGATGTCAAAGGCGGAAGCCAGACGCACAAAATCAGGGTTATCAGACAGGATCGTTTCACTGAAGCGGGCGTCGAAAAACAGCTCCTGCCACTGACGGACCATGCCCAGACGCTGGTTATCCAGTAACACCATCTTGACCGGCAGTTTGGCGCGGCGCAGCGTGCCGAGTTCCTGGACGTTCATCATAAAGGAACCGTCACCGCTGACCAAGACGACTTCGTCATTCGGGCGCGCCATTTTAGCACCTACTGCCGCCGGTAAGCCAAAGCCCATGGTGCCTAAACCTGAACTGGAAATGTGGTTGCGCGGGCTGTTGAACTGCATGTGCTGGGCCACCCACATCTGATGCTGGCCGACGTCGCAGCATACAACACTGTTTTCCGGTAATGTGTCACTCAGTTGTTTCAGCAGCAACGGGGCATAAATATGTTCGCCCGGATGATCATAGCGCCATGGATAGTCATTTTTCATCGCGGCACAATGTTCGCGCCAGCCGGAGATGTTCAGTGGCATGGCCAATTGTGGCAACACGCGACGCAGATCGCCGTGCAAGGCCACCTGGACGGCACGCAGTTTGCCGACTTCGGCGGCATCCACATCCAGATGGATCACTTTCGCATGCGGGGCAAAGGCCGCCAGCTTGCCAGTTACCCGATCATCAAAACGGGCACCGGCTACCAGCAGTAAATCGGCTTCCTGTACCACCAGATTGGCGGCTTTGGTGCCGTGCATCCCCAGCATGCCTAAGAAATGTGGGCAGTTCGGATCAAGCGAACCAATCCCTTTCAGCGTGGTCACCGATGGCATCTGTGTGGCCGCGGCAAATTCGCGCAGTTCTGTCACTGCATCGGCCGCAACCACCCCGCCACCGACATAAAGCACCGGTTTTTTCGCTTCGCTTAACAGCTTGCGGGCGGCAACGATGGCCTCTTGTTCATCTTCTTCAAACTGTTCTGCAGCCAGTTCCATCAGCGTATCGAGTTCAGCCTTGGCCAACTGAATGTCTTTCGGGATATCAACCAGTACCGGGCCAGGGCGGCCGGAACGGGCAATACGGAACGCATCGGCGATGACCTGACCCAGTTCGTCAACTGACTGCACCATGAACGAGTGTTTGGTACAGGCCAGTGACAGGCCCAGTACGTCTACTTCCTGAAAGGCGTCAGTACCGATCAGCGGCGAGGCGACCTGACCGGTCAGCGCCACTACCGGCACCGAATCCAGCAGTGCATCCGCCAGACCGGTGATCAGGTTGGTAGCACCCGGGCCGGAGGTGGCGATACAGACGCCGACTTTACCGGTAGACCGAGCGTAACCGATAGCGGCCATCGCCGCGCCTTGTTCATGACGACATAACAGGTGAGGAATACCCCCATCGTACAGTGCGTCGTACACCGGCATGATCGCGCCACCCGGATAACCAAAAACCTGGGTAACACCCTGCTGGTGTAATGCTTTGACTAAGTACTGGGCCCCGTTCATTTCCTTGTCCCTTTTGACTGCAAAAATGGCTTAAAAAAAAACCCCCGAGTGGTGTGCTCGGGGGTTTGTGAGTCTTTTCGTCCTGACTAGCGAGTAGCTAATCGCGCCCCGAGCGGTGGAATAATCACCACCACGACCAGGATCACAATAATGCTAATCAGAGACTGAATCTTGCTCATAAAATTCAAAAAATCCGGTTTGTTCCGCAATAATATGCGGGCGTGACACAGAATTAGCATATTCCTGCTCGGGAATACAAGATCTTTTTTAATTTACGGTTGTTTATTTCTTAAGCGAGATGGCATTTTAACTGGCTTAAAAAACCATAAGATCGGCAACAAAGCAGAATAATCGACTAGCAAACGCCGGCATTACTCTTAAACATGGTTGTTGTGATTTTGTTTTTGGTGGGATCAACCAATATCGCGCTGAGGGCGGTTTTTCGCTGTCGCCCATGCTATTTTCAGATTTCAGCTTGCTTTAAGTTTCGTCAGCTATGCTCTATAAGATGGTTTCACTCACCGGAGTTAGCATGGTTTACAGAGCATTTCTTATCGCGTTCATGATGGTATTCACGAGTATGGTCAATGCAGCAGAACCCACCTCTTCCGTATCTTCGCCAAAAGTATTTGGCTGGATAGAAAAGGCCCTATTATTACCGGGCAATTTGCCCTTGAATGTCAAAATGGACACCGGGGCGCTGACTTCATCACTGGATGCCCGCGATTTGGAGCATTTTTCGAAAAATGGTCAGGATTGGGTGCGTTTCGTGGTGGATGTGCAGGATGACAATAATCAGCCGCGCAGCATGACCTATGAACGTGCCGTGTTGCGGAATGTCACCCTGCGTGGTGCCGGCGGCGTTGATCATCGTCCGGCGGTACTGATGCAGATTTGTATTGGCAATCAGGTCTATGAGGAACAATTCACCCTGCGCGATCGTGCGGATATGAAATATCCGGTGTTGATTGGTCGCCGCACCATTGAGCATCTGGGCCTGATTGATGTGAAACAACAGTTCACCACCGAACCAACCTGCCCAAAATAAGCTATTTGTATTCAGATGAATACGGCTCCCGGTTCACGTCGGTATTCTGGACGGCGGATTGTAATAATGCGGTTGCTGCCGCAGTAACCGCTGGATTTCTCCAGGCGTCATGCC
This sequence comes from Tolumonas lignilytica, assembly GCF_000527035.1. NCBI lineage: Bacteria > Pseudomonadati > Pseudomonadota > Gammaproteobacteria > Aeromonadales > Aeromonadaceae > Tolumonas > Tolumonas lignilytica. The sequence continues at coordinate 1,696,053 of NZ_AZUK01000001.1, read as the reverse complement.
GGTGATCGTTTGCACTTCATGGATGAAATGTGGCTGATCACTGAAGCCTCTTTCTAACGCAATATCGAGTAAATGTTGTTGGGGTTGCAACGAGATCTGCCGCAGCGTGTGGTGGAGACGCGCCAGACGGGCGAATCGTTTTGGCGAAAGCGCAAAGGCTTGCTTGAAACTCCGTTCGATATGTCGCTGGCTCCAACCTGTTTTTGCACTCAACAACTCGATTCGCTGATTGGGGGCGTAATAAATCTGTTCGATCAGGCGATCGAGCGTGTTTTCACCACTGTGGTGATGTTTGTGCAGACGAATCAATAGAAACTGCTCAATCAAGTGGATCTGCGTATCGCGGGAGGTGGTCAGCAACAGTTGCTCATGTAATGCCTCCGCCTCCCGGCCCCATAAGGTGGTAAGCGCGGGTAAACTGTCGTGCAATTCAAGGAAATTACGGTCGGTAAAATGGCGCAGCTGTCCGTTTTTAAACCGGATGGCGATGAAGCCGAGGCTGGCCGACGGCATAAATTCTATTGTCTGCTTTCTGGGACAAACCAGATAGCTGGCTGGCAAAGGTTGTCCTGAGCGAAGCGTCGGCGGTTGTCGGTAATGAAAAAAGCATTCGCTGCCGGTTCCCGGCATCAGCATCGGCAGGGTTGCGGTGGCAGGGATATCCCAGCCCCAATATCGGTCAATAAAAGGGCTGAGTGCGGCAGAGGGCGCGTGATGCCAATCAAAGGGCGATATCATCAATCATCCTATTAGTACATGGCACAGAAGAAGTTCATTATATTAGCGGAACAGCTCATCGCCACTCTTAAAACCCAGCCCCGGATGAAAATCAAAACGCACGGCCCCGACGGCAATTTTGTTTTGTACGGCCTGTTTGATACGGGCTAATCCTTCTGTGCCAAAACCGGCACACAATTCAATGGCAATGATGCCTTCTGCCAGCAGTGATTTAGCAACCGCTTCAGCTTGTGCGTAGTTTTTCACGGCAATGGTGGTGACTTCGACATCGCCAGTATTCACGAGTGCACGATGTGTTTCCGGAACGGCCTGTGCGGAAACAAAAATAAATGCAGCTTTTAAGGTCATGGTTCCACTCCTGTAGTGATGGTCAACAGGGGGGAATACTAGCTGTTCACCTCGCTGAAAGATTGTAAAAATGCGACATTATCAAAAATTAATTAGTTTAAAATCAATAAATTAAAAATAATTTAAAAATATTCATCTCGCAGCCGTAAGAAAAATCACCTCCGCCTCGACTATAGCTTCAGGAATTTCATGAGGCGGTAGTTGGTCTCATGCAAATCATCCTGATCACCCTTTTGTTTTTCTTTTGATTTCAAGGATGCAGATTATGAACAAGCAAACAATGGCAACGACGCTGGCACTGGCATTGGGTTCGGTCTTGGTCAGCGCGGCGATGCCCGCAGCGGCGGCCGACATGAGCAATATGGAGAAGTGTTTTGGTGTGGCGATGAAAGGCAAAAACGACTGCAAGGCCGGAGCCGGAACGACGTGTGCCGGTACGGCCAAAATCGATTTTCAGGGCAATGCCTGGAAAGCGGTGCCTGCCGGAACCTGTCTGAAAATTGCGTCGCCAACTTCACCAACCGGGTATGGCCAGTTGCAGGCCTTCACGGAAGTGAAAGCGAAGATGTAAGTCAGGCAGACCTACCGGAGGGCCGAACATGATTCAACATCCGTTATCTGCTACACCGTCCGTCGGCTCTCCTCTCTTCGCGGCCGGTTTACCGGCCCGGGGCGGTGTGGGTCTGAAGCCGGAATATATCGCCGAGATCCTGTGCAGCAAACCTGAGCTCGGCTTTTTTGAGATCCATGCTGAGAACTACATGGTCGCTGGCGGGCCATACCATCAGCATTTAACGCAAATCGGAGCGCAATATGCGTTGTCTGTGCATGGTGTGGGTTTGTCGCTGGGCGGTGAGGCTGCACCTGATCCGACCCATCTGCTGCGACTGAAACGCTTGCTCGATCGCTACCAGCCGGCGAGCTTTTCTGAACATTTGGCCTGGTCGGGCCATCAGGGGCAGTTTCTCAATGATTTATTGCCACTGCCTTATACCCGGCACACGTTAACGCGGGTGTGTGAGCATGTTGCGCAGGTGCAGGCGTTTTTGCAGCGCCCCATCTTGCTTGAAAATCCGGCGACCTATCTGACTTTCCGCGATTCCAGCTTCTCGGAGGCAGAATTTATCCGTGAAGTGGTATGCCGCACTGGCTGTGGTCTGTTATTGGATATCAACAACGTCTATGTCTCTTGTGTCAATCATCGGCTCGATCCATACGCCTATATAGACCAACTGCCGTTGTCGGCGGTGGGCGAGATCCATCTGGCCGGATTTCACGAAGAGCAGGATTTGAACGGTGAGCGGCTGTTAATCGATAGCCACGGTGCTGCCGTGGCCGATGCCGTCTGGCAGCTTTATGCCTATGCGGTGCAAAAGACTGGGCCAGTCGCAACGTTGATTGAACGGGATCAGAACCTGCCTGCGTTTGCGGTCTTGCTGGCGGAAGCGAAACAGGCCGAACAGATCATGCTGGCCTCCAGAGAGGTGCACTGTTATGGCTGATTGGCAACATCATTTCGCGAGCGCACTGACTGCTACGGATGCCCCCATGCCGACCGGGTTTGTCGTTGCGTCCGGGCAGGATGTCACCGCGCGCTGGCAGGTCTATCGGAATAATGTCATGGCATCGTTGATTGCGGCACTGGCCGATACCTTTCCGGTGACACAGGCGCTGGTAGGCGAAGATTTTTTTCACTCCATGGCCAGGCAATACATTCTGGCGCACTTTCCGCGATCGCCGTTGCTGGTGGAGTACGGTGAGGAGTTTGCCGATTTTATCGCGTGTTTTACCCCGGTGGCGCAATTGCCCTATCTGGCGGATCTGGCCCGATTGGAGTGGCTTCGCGTGGCAGTGTATCACGCCGTCGATGCACAAGGTCTTGATCTTCCGGCGCTTTATGACGCGTTGTCCGATCCGGTGGCACTGCTAAGCGCCACGGTGGTGTTGCATCCGTCGGTGCGATTGTTCCGCTCCGCCTATGCGGTGCTCTCGCTGTGGATGGCGCATCAGCAGGACAGTGAACAGATCGAAGTTACGCTGGCGCAACCGGAAAATATCTTGTTGCTGAGACAGCAATCTGACGTGGTGTGTTGTCGGCTGAGTGTGGCGGATTGGCAGTTTGTTGCCGCCATTGCTCGCGGTCTGACACTGGGTGAAGCCATGGCAGAGGTCACATCGTATGTGCCCGGCTGGCGGCTTGAGCCAGTACTGACGCTGCTGATTCGACAACAGGTAATGACAGATCTGAAGCTAGGAGGGTAGCAACATGAAGATGACAGCTTGGGTTACAAAGGGGATGCAGATGCTGTCGAAGATCCCGGATTCCCTGATCGCGCTGCTGGCCCGTTTTGCTCTGGCCGTGATTTTCTGGCAATCAGGGCAAACCAAGGTCGATGGTCTGGTCGTGGATTTGCTGAGCGGAAAAGTCCAGTTGGGATGGCCGCATCTGACCGATTCGGCGCGTTATCTGTTCCGGGAGGAATACCGTCTGCCGCTGATCCCGCCCGATACGGCGGCCTATCTGGCGGCGACGGCCGAACATCTGTTCCCGGTGCTGCTATGTCTTGGGCTGGCGACCCGTTTTTCCGCGCTGGCCTTACTGAGCATGACGATGGTTATTCAGATCTTTGTCTATCCAGATGCCTATCCCACCCATGCTGTCTGGAGCGTGGCGTTTCTCTTTTTACTGGCGAAAGGGGCCGGGCCTTGGTCGTTGGATCACTGGCTCATGCAATCAAACCGTACGTAAACCAGCATGAACCCGCGTTTATAGGCGGGTTCGTTTTATCTATTGGTTATCTATTCGCTGTCCGTTTTTTTCTCGGTATCGAGAGTCGGTTTTTTCCCTTTGGCATAAGCCCGGGTGATGATGCGTAATGTGCCAATCTGTTTATTGAAATTGCGGCAGCCAGTGCAGATCAACAAGTGCAGACGCAATGCCATCTGTTCCTTGAGGGTCAGGTTGCGTTCTTGTGCTTCCGATAACAGATGGGTTGCTTGCCAGCAGTTCATCAGCATGATCACTCTCCTGTCATGAACCAGTTGATATTCAGGCATTCTCGTAACCGCATACGGGCGCGATACAGCATGACGTTCAGGTTGCTTTCCGTTATGTCGAGGGTGCGGCAGATCTCATCGGAATCGAACTCGATGAATTCACGCATCATGAACGCGCGCCCCTGACTGCCCGGCAGATTTTCCAGACACACCTCAAACACCCGCCAGAAATGAGCTTCATGCAACAATTCATCCGGTGTTGCCCAGGGTTTAGGACGCTCGCCGCGTGGCCAGTGGCCGTGGTCATTGAACAGATCGGCAAAATCCTGCTCTGCATCCTCTTCCCGCAGCAGGCTGCTGGCATCGATCAGACGATGCCGCTGGCGCAGGGTATCGGCGATCTTGTTTTTCAGAATCGCAAACACCCAGCTTTTCAGGGCGGCCCGACCGCCAAATGAGGCGACATTTTTCAACGCGCCGACCAAGGCTTCCTGCACGGCATCTTCTGCCTGCGTCGGATCGGAAAGCTGCAGCGTGGCAAATTTCAGCATCTGCCGGCGTAAGTCACCGAGATAGGCCTCGTCGAACAGTGGGTTTGTCATCTCGGCAGTTTGGGCATTACCACGTGGTGCGGGCATCCATAGTCCTTTGCCTGTTGAAAATAGGGTATGTAAGAAGAGTCGTGCGGGAGATGCGTTTTCTTACACCACGGGCGAGAAAATAGTTAACTATTTTCCTGCGCTGCCAGTTTGGCCCGGATAAATTCGGGGTGATCCAGATAAATCAGATCTGAAACCTGACGAATGATGGCTTCTTCCTGCGGGTCCAGTACCCCATCGGCGTAGGCGACCTGCCACATGGCCTTGATGAGTTCAAACCGCTGCGGGTGACTCAAGGTGCGTAATTTATTCGTGAAATCAAAGAGTGAAACGGCCTCTTCACTTTTCCGACGGGCCTGCGCGAGCAATTGTTGCGCGGTGTTTTCATCCACTGTCAGTAAATGTCGAATCAGGTGAATTTTTGCCGTTTCTTCGCGCACATCATAGTGATTGTCGGCACGAGAGACCTCGCACAACAACGACGCGATCGCGAGCTGAATACTGCGGGTTTCAGCAGCTCCGGCTCCACCTTCCTCTGGCAAGAGTTCGCGAAACAATGAACGGAGTACGGCAAACATAGTCATCAACCTCATGCTTTGTATGGGGGTTTTCTTCGGCCCACGTGCAGCAGTCCCCGCATTTTTTCGAAATGGGCCATGGAAGGTCATCAGGAACAGCGGATAACCCGCAGGATAACAAGAACAGAACAATCGCAGCAAGGCTGGACAGTGAACTGTTACAACTCGCAGGTGTACTTTTGGGCGGCAATGATAAAGTGCCGGCGCAAGATACTAAAACGAGACTTAAAAGCTTAATTAAACTATATATTTTAATTGAGAGAATAATATGAAAACCATAGCTTTATCTATTTTGATGTTTTTATTAATTATTAATATTTCACATGCGGCAAATGATATTTCATCGGGTGCTTCATGGTATTCAAAGGGGTTATCAGAGGAAAAAAGAGCATCCGGCATGAATAACAAACTTGAGCAATTGGGTGAAAAAATAACTGAAAAAGAATCAAGGGAATTCACGGAGAAAGTGAATAATCACTATAACCAGGCGCTGACTTTTTATTTGAAAGGTGCCGAAGAGGGTAGTGCTATCTCCGCATGGAAAGCGGCGGGTCTCGGTTCATCAGGGATGGCGAGTCAGTTATCGGATGAAAAAATTAAAACCCTCATATTGCAAGCAGCAAAAGGGAATGTCATTGATGCGCAGATGAGTTTTGTTCTTGATAACTGTAATGCGCAATATACGGAATGTAAGGATAGCAAAGCGGCCGTTTTTTGGCTAAAAAAAGCCACAAAAAATGGCAGTGGTGTCGCCGCCAATATTCTTGGTTTTCTATATGAACATGGTCGCTTAGTTAATAAAAATATGGCTGCATCGATATCTTGTTATAAGTTGGCTTCTGAAGAAGGAAATAAAGAAGCTCAGAATAATATAAATCGATTGTTAAAGAATAAAAACTATCCATCGAATAATAAATGTGAATAAGAGAAAAGCATGAGCGATATTCTGGAAAAGAAGACATTGTTCGAGAAAAATTATGAATATGGGTATGGCGCGAAAGGAGACAGTGACACCGATAATGATGGTAAAAAAGAAATAGATTGTTCACATTTGGTTAATAAGATGGTGCGCAATGCTGGCTATGATATACCGTATCAAACTACCGAACAGCTTAATAAATCCAGCTATTATGATGTGATCGATCCATCAGACGCTAAATCGGGTGACATTTTATTATGGCGAGGCAAATTCAACCATACTGGTGTTTTAGATAGTATCAGTTATTCCGCGTCGCCATCTCGCTTTTCGGGATCTTTTTTCGGTTCACAATCAAGCTCTGGGCCAGCGACAGCCAAATTTGGTGATGGTGCGCCTTATTGGCCAAGACCAACTAAAATTCTGAGACCCAAAGAAAAATATAAAACAGAACATGTTGGCTCATCACAAACATCAGGCAATCAGTCATCTTTTGTTACGTCATGTTGTTTCCCTGTGGTCACCGAAAAAGGTGAACCATATAAAGATGCCGATGCGGTCTATCAATTACTGGAAAAGGAAGCCAGCGGTTTTTATTTGCTCAGTGCTTATAACTTCTGGCATGGCGGCATTCATTTCACCGATGCTTCGGTGCCGCATCATGTAAAAAATCAATCCTTACGCTGTATGATGGATGGCAAAGTGATTGCCTACCGTCTGAATAAAGATTATCTCAGCAGCGACTGGCTGGGTCAGCCACTGCAATATTCCTCATCATTTTGTTTAATTCAGCATGATTATGAGTCACCGGTTAATTCGGAAGACGGAGCCAATAAAGGCAAAAAAAATAAACTGACGTTTTACAGTTTATATATGCATCTGGCCCCGTATTCTGTTTATGCCCCGGCGACGGATGATGGGCAAAAATCGAAAGCAAAAAAACAGCTCAAATTAATACAAACCATCCGTGTCCGGCAGGGTGATACTGCCGCAAAAGGTACTCCTCCCTCTTTGGGTTATCTGGGCGCTGGCAGTATCGTGGATTTAAGTGGCGAAACGGCCCGGTTTACGGTGCAGGAACAGAGCGGCTCCCACAATTACACCTTTGCAAAAGGCATTATTTCTAAAGTCTGTGGCAAAACAGACCATCACATCACTAAAGGTACCTCCGTCTGGGTGGTGGATCATGCAAAGTACACCCAACAGGTCGAGGCTTCAGTCACTAATCTTCCGCCATGTTCTCCACCGGGCTATTGGCAAAGCAAAATGAAAGGTATTGTTAAAACCCGAGTGAACGCCCGTCAGATCAAAAACAGTGGTCAAGCGTTTAGTGAAGCCAACAGCGAAGTGCTGGGCTTGTTAAATATCACGGCAGAATTTGAATTTGACAGTAACGACGTGGTGTTCTGCCATATCGATGGCAAACAGCACAAAATGGCTCGAGTGACACTGTTACGAGGTGGTTACGCGGAAAAAGCGGGGCAGCCGCCCAGCCCGTTCTGGGTGTGCATTGATGAACCTTATGTCACGTTGACAGCTCAGGCTCCTACCCAATTCGATAGCATAGTGAAATGTCATCACCCCATTAAAGCTGGTGATGCAATTGGTTTTATGGGGCTTTATGAAGTACCGAAGATGCCAGCCAATTGTGCACAAAAAATCAGCAAACATCAGGTGCACATTGAGTTATTCAGTACAGACAGCGACAGCAGAATTCAGGCTTTTCTGAATAATGAAGCGGGTCTGACAACGGGTAAGCAATATGTCAAAGTGGCGGCCGGAGCCAGCGTTTATATTCGGGAGGAAGAAAATAAGGAGGAAGAAAACAAAAAAGTGACCTTCAGTACCGCAGGGCTGAAGACTCAGTCATCGTTTATTGTGGAACTGGCTGTTTGTAAAAAAGAGAATGACAGCAGCAAAGGCGTCTTTTACAAAATAAACCAATTGCCGATCCTGAATGGCACGTTTAACGGCTATATCAGTGAAAAAGAACTGACGATCATATCGCAATACGATCTAAGCAAACTGGGCTTTAAATTACTCGAAGAGCAGAATACCAATTCAGATGGTTACCTCGACCCAGACAAAATGCCGGCCTTTTTCCAGCAGTTGTATAAAGCCATTGATAAAGACGGCAAAGAGGGCGTAGACAGCGCCGAAATCTCAGCAGCATTTAAAGACACAGGCAAACGAGAGCAACTGGTGAAGTTGATCGTCAAACATCCGAGCGAATGGCATAAATCAACGATTAACAGCATTAAATTACGCCTTTCCCAGTGGGCTAATGAAACAACCGATCACGAAATCGAAGTGCTGCTGGAACATGAAAAAGCACGAATGGATAAGCTGGAATGGATGAGCCAGATCGCCGCGATAGGGCCCATGGTTTGGCATTTTAATCCAGTTGAGTTGTTAAGGGGATTGAGGTCACAAGGGAAAATCACAGTTGAGCTATTAACCGCTGTTTCTGGAAATGAAAATTGGTTTAGAGGACATGGTGGAGATAGTTCTTATCGACGAAGTTACAAAGAGAGTGGATCTTATCTATATGACAAAGAAAAATTTGTTTTTCTATTAAATCAAATGACAGCGAAATATGAAATAAATAAAAGTGATTATCATTTGGCTCATTTTGTGGCGCAAATAATTTTAGAGACAGCTAGTTTCGATACTGTTATAGAATATGCGTCAGGTAATGCATATAATCCAGGCCGCCATTCTAAAGCTATTGAGAATGGCAATGTAAATGTTGGAGATGGACCAAAATATAAAGGAAGAGGTCTTCTTCAGTTGACATGGAAAAATAATTATCTGGCCTATTCTAAATATAAATATGGAGATGAAAAGATTTTAATGGATAATCCATATATTGTTGGCGATAGTATGGATGTTGCTGTTGATTCTGCGGGATGGTTTTGGCGAAATAATGGAGGAGTGCATAAAAAATATAACGCAAAAGGTGATATTAACATTCTTATTGATAATGAAAAAAATAATTGTGATTTGGTTAGCTTGGCTGTTAACGGCGGGGCTAATGGTGTAGAAGAAAGGCGTGGTTATTTTTTAAAGATAAAAGAGTTATGGGGTTTAAAGTAAAATGAAAAAATTTATATTTATTTTTTTTATGTCCTTTAATGGATTTGCGTTAACATTTAATGATGGTGATGCTGTCATTAATGTTGAAAATGAAAATGGGTTTCTCAAAGCTAATGTTTGTGTTGAAAATCATTGTGTGGACGAATCGAGATTATTTTCTAATTTTGAGGTTGTTAATGTTGAGTTGATTGATTTTGATGGGGACAAAAAGAAAGAAATAGATGTTGAGGTTAATGGCAATTCTTCTCCTGTACAACATATATTCGCTGTGAAAGGAAATCATATTGTTCCATATGTTGATGCCACAGGGAATAAACTAATTTTTTCTACTTATGAGAAAAAATTAGATTCAATAGTGACACATACTCTTGGTATGCCCTCATCGATAGATCGTTTATATAAAGTGACAAAAGAATTCAATCTGATTCAGGTTATAGAGGATAGATGTGTAGATTGTAACGAAATAAAAAGAACTGAACTGTCAACTGGGAATAGATATTTGGTGACAAATGAGGTTGATATTTTTGATAGAAAACCAATTTTTAAGAAAATTTCTGAATATAAGTCATATATTTTAAATAAAGATGGTTCAAAAGCTAAAGGGTATCTGATTAAAGATGACGTTTGCCAAATATTAGGCTATGCAGGTGATGATTTTGAATATGCATATGTTTTATATGGAAAAAATAAGTCAAAATTTTACATTTTGAGCAAAGACTTGAAGTAACGTATAGTCGAGCATTTGTTTACAAGCTAAACACGCCGTACTTCAGAATGACAATACGTTTTTTTAATTAAAATCAATTCTTACTCAACAGCATCTTCAGCCCCAATTCCATCATGGTGATACCAAATACATGGTCTATCCAGTAGCCGATGGCAATGTTGAGGGTGCTATTCATGATCTCGTCCTGGGTGAAACAGCAGTTGATTTAGCTGAGAAAAACAAAACAATATTGTATGGTAGGATTAAAAAAATATATCTTGAAAAAAGATGTGATGAATAAAAATTTAATCATGAGTATTAATTTCGAACTGATAGTTGCCAAGTTTGATAAACTTTTGTTCGATCAAGTCAGCTTTTATAGGCTGCACATTGAAAGCTTTACGGAACATGCGAATAAGTCCTCAGGACAAGAAATGGTGATATTTAATTAATTGATTTTATTATGTTTTGTTTTTTTGCGAGAAGGCTCTGATTCGCATCTTTCCTAATGAAGTTAATGAGGGTGATTATGTTTTTTATAGGAGTTAAAGAGATTTTAATGTTAATTAAATTGTTTGCTTTACTGATTTCTGTGTTTTACTTCTCATTATGCAATGCAGAGCAGCATGTTTATGAAAACAACACCGATTTTACAGTACCGTGTAAAAAAACAGATCATGCCAGTTGATTTATAATGAAAATTCATATGTTGTTTTGTCATCCATTAAATCTGAACCATCCAATATATATTTTGAAAATGAAGTCTATAATATAGTGTACTCATGCGGATTATCATGTGTTAAATATGTTTTTTTCAAAAAACCAAATACTGTTAGCGATGTATATTTAAACTCTTTAGCTATCAGTGATAAAGGAGAATTTGTATTAACAATGTATGGTAATTTAGTTCAGGTATATGAGACTTTTACACATAAAAAAATATATAAAAAGAAGCTCGATAATGGAGGTGATATATTGTCGAATGGTTCTTTTAATGATGCGGGATATGAAGGTGGAAAGTTTTTTATAAGACACAGAACTATCGGTGGCAATTATTCTGAGGAAAAAATATCAATAAAATAAATATAGATCAAAAATGTTTTTATCATAAAAAGTGTTTTTGTTGATGTGTGTAGATAGATAATGATTTCGTTATAAAGAATGTTGTCATCCAGTTTGCACTTGATTGCGCCCCGCTTTCTTTGCGGCATAGAGTGCTTGATCGGCCAGCTTGATGACATCATCGAGCCCCAGTATGGAATAGTTGGAGGTTGCTACCCCGATACTGACGGTGACATGCAGGTATTGTCCATGGATGGTTATTGCTTTGTTTTCAATGATTTTTCGTGTTCGCTCGGCCCATGTTTTAGCACTGGCGGTATCACAATCGGGCAATACCACCACAAACTCTTCACCACCGTAACGAGCCAGAATATCCCGATGGCGGATATTTTCTTTGAGAGTTGTCGCGATTTGTTTCAGTACGATATCACCGACGGGGTGACCATATTGATCATTGACGGCTTTGAAATGGTCAATGTCGATCATGGCCAGACTCCAGACGCGCTGCGTCAAATTGGTGGTTAAGGCAATGGTTTCACTGAGTTCTATGAGTGCGTAGCGATTATAAATACCCGTGAGCGAATCGTAAGTGGCATGCACATAGAGACGCTGCTGCAGCCATTGCGAAGAGATGATCATGATACTGAATCCGCTGGCCAGTAATGACACTTCAGAGGTGGTCATGAGAATGACGTTTTGCAGATTGGTGTCGAGCAGCCCGCTATTGCCGGGTAACAAATGTAAGGCAAATGTGCGGAAAAACGCGTTGCCTAATGCCAGTAGCAGAGAACAGGCAAATAGGAGCCGACCTGATTCGGTCGGTTTTCTGTTTTTTAATGCTAAGGTAATAGACATTACGATCAGACACAGCAAGGTATAAGCGACCACCTGGCTACGAATGATAAAACTATCCTTTCCGGTGCTGAGCAGGGCGAACAGCACCAGAGAAACACAAGGTGCCAGCAGCATTAATAACTTGTCGTGCGGTCTGAGTGATTTTGTGTATTGGCGCAAACCCAGCCAGAGCTGTATGTAGCTGAGAATGATCAGCCCATTTCCAAAGACGACGCTGATCCACAGTGACACATGCAAGCGCAGCCATAAGAAAAAAAGACCTGCCGTGAGCGAGATGAACGCACCAAACCAATACCAGATGCCCGGACACACATAGCGATCGCGAATATTGAAAAATAAGGCAACTGAAAGACACGCACAGATCAGTACGTTCATGAACAAGATGGTTTGTACATCGAACAGGTCCAGATGCATCCGCGCGTTTAACCCTAAACATAGTGGCTCTATTAAACATAGTTAACAAAGTTTATTACGCCAAGATTCATCAGATACCGTTACTATGAGCGCATGTTGTCAAGCCTGTTCGACCCACAATATCGGAGTGCAAGCATCATGGATACCTCGTTCCCTTCAGAAAACAATGAACTGATTCGCCAATATGATATTGAATCAAATGCCAGAACGTATTCTCGGTTTGTCATCAATAAAATTACGTCAGGAGCGGGGACAACCCTTTCTGATGAGGAAGGGAATGTTTACATTGATTGTTTGGCGGGGGCGGGCACGTTAGCTCTGGGACACAATCATCCTGCCGTGATCACCGAATTAAAGCAGTTTCTGGATAGCGGACAGATTTTGCATGGTCTCGATTTTATTACCCCTGTGAAACGTAAATTCAGTGAAATGATCATTTCGTTATTTCCGATGGAATGGCGCGACGAATTAAAAATGCATTATTGTGGCCCGTCGGGTGCCGATGCCACAGAAGCGGCCATGAAATTATTTAAAACCGCCACCCATCGCAGTTCGGTGATTGCCTTTCATGGCGCTTATCATGGCATGACCAATGGCTCGATGTCGCTCACCGGTAATCTGGCGATCAAAGGGGCAATATCCAATTTGATGCCAGAGGTTCATTTTTTCCCTTATCCCTACCTGTACCGCAACCCCTATGGGAAAAATGCGGATGAATTAATCACCATCTCTCTCCATCATATTTATAGCGCATTAACAGATCCGAATAGTGGCATTAAAAAACCGGCGGCCATGATCGTGGAGGCCATTCAGGGCGAGGGTGGCTGCATCCCTGCTCCCGCCAGTTGGTTAAACGGGTTGGCTCGGATCTGTGAGGAGCTGGAGATCCCACTGGTATTGGATGAAATTCAATGCGGTATCGGCCGATCCGGCGATATGTTCGCGTTTGAAGAATCAGGCATCAAGCCAGACGCCATATTGCTGTCGAAAGCGGTAGGCGGCGGTTTACCGATGTCGTTGGTGGTTTATAACCGGAAATATGATTGCTGGAAGCCGGGAGCACACACCGGCACCTTCCGCGGCAACCAAATGGCCATGGCGGCAGGCTATGTCACCTTAGAGATCATAAAACAAAAAAACTTTTTAGATAATGTTCGCGAGAATGGTCGTTTTTTTAAGCATTTATTAAATGAGCTGAAACTGAAATATCCGCAAATTGGTGATGTCAGAGGCCGGGGATTAATGCTTGGTCTCGAGATGATTGATCCACAAAAGAATAATCCATTGGGGCAACCGTTCGGTGACGGAGTTTTAGCGAATAAAATTAAACAAAAATGCTATGAGATGGGATTAATTGTTGAAACGGGCGGCAGAAATGATGCGGTGATTCGGTTTTTACCGCCGCTGATTATCGACAAGACATTAATTTCGCAAGTGGTCGCCATTTTAGATACGGCGTTAAAGTCAGAAACAGACCCTTCTTGATGGTTAAGGGGGCGGTAACGTGACAAAGGCATGACGACAATGCCAGCCGCCACATTTAACGGCTATGTTTGTGGTTGTGGGTTCGGTAACTTCAGCCACAAAATCATGTTCGGAGTGTGGCATGTCACTTGCCGTCGTTTACAGTCGCGCCAGCCTGGGGATAGAGGCCCCGCTGGTCTCGGTTGAAGTTCATCTCAGCAACGGGTTACCGGCTTTCAACATGGTGGGATTGCCGGAAGCGTCGGTCAAGGAGTCACGCGATCGGGTACGTAGTGCCTTAATCAACGGCAACTTTGAATTTCCGGCCAAGCGCATCACGGTCAATCTGGCACCGGCTGATTTGCCAAAGGAAGGCGGTCGCTTCGATCTGGCGATTGCGCTCGGTATTCTGGCGGCTTCCGGCCAGATCCCGGATGCGTTGCTGGCCGACTATGAATTTCTGGGCGAGCTGGCGTTGACGGGGGAGGTACGTTCGGTGCTGGGGGTCTTGCCGGCGGTATTGGCCGCAGGGCGCGCGGGGCGAACGCTGGTCGTGCCGCAGGCTAATGCGGCCGAGGCCAGTCTGATCCAGCAACATCGTGCCTATCTGTGCCATTCCTTATTGCAAGTGTGTGGTTGGTTGGCGGGGCAGCAAGCACTGACATGGGCCGAGCGCAGTGCACAGGGTGAGCTGGAGCGTTGCCTAGTCGCCGATTTGCAGGATGTGATTGGTCAGCAAACCGGCAAACGGGCCCTGGAAATTGCAGCCAGCGGCCAACACCATCTTCTGTTGATGGGGCCGCCGGGCACGGGGAAAAGCATGCTGGCGAGCCGGTTGCCGGGCATTCTGCCTGAAATGAGTGATGAAGAGGCACAACAGACGGCCGCGTTGCATTCTATCGGCGGGTTGAATCCGGGCAAGGTGAATTGGAAATTAAGACCCTATCGAAACCCGCATCACAGTGCCTCTGCCGTGGCATTAGTGGGAGGAGGCAGTAAACCACGGCCCGGTGAGATATCGCTGGCACATAATGGCGTGCTGTTTCTCGATGAATTGACGGAGTTTGAGCGCCGTACTCTCGATTCGCTGCGGGAACCGCTGGAAACCGGCATCATTACCATTTCGCGGGCGGCGAGACAGATGGAGTTTCCCTCCCGTTTTCAGTTGATTGCAGCCATGAATCCGAGCCCTTGCGGGCATTTGGATGATCAGCAACGCGCGAGCCCGGAACAGGTGTTGCGTTATCTGGGCAAGCTGTCTGGCCCGTTCCTCGATCGGTTTGATTTAACGGTAGATATTCCATTATTACCGAAAGGTTCGCTGAGTCAGAAAGTGGAACGCGGTGAAAGCAGTGTGCAGATCCGCGAACGGGTGATCCGCACCCGGGAACGGCAACTGGCGCGCAGTGGCAAACTGAACGCCATGCTGCAAAGCCGTGAAATTGAGCGTGATTGTGCCTTGCAGACCGAAGATGCGCAGTTTCTGGAAAATGCCATTCACAAATTAGGTCTGTCACTGCGGGCCTGGCACAAGTTGCTGAAGGTGGCCCGAACCATTGCGGACATTGCCGGAGATACGCAGATCCAACGGCAACATCTGATCGAGGCATTGGGCTATCGGGCGATGGATCGGCTGTTTCAGCGTTTGAAAGCATAACGATTTTGAACATGACAATTTGGTTTTCATCGTTAGGCGCTAGTACCGACGACGGCCTGAAGATTGAAAATTCGATTCCGGCCGGCGTTTTTAGCTTCATAAAGTGCTTTGTCGGCCAGACTGAGCAAGACATCAATATTGTCGTCTTTTGACCTGAGAGAAGTGATACCAATCGAGACAGTGATGCTTAGGGGTAAGCCATAGCCTAAGGGAATTTTCGCGTTAGCGATCGCTTGTCGTAAGCGTTCGGCCACGCGGATAGCCTCTTGTTCTGTGGTGTCTGGCAACAAGATGGCGAATTCCTCACCCCCTACGCGTCCGATGATATCGACCATGCGCAATGTATCTCGGCACACCGTTGCCAATTTCTGCAGCACGAGATCGCCGACTTTGTGGCCGTAGGTATCATTGATCTTCTTGAAGTGATCCACGTCCACCATGAAGATAGACAAAGAGCCGCCGCAGCGAACCACCCGTCTCAGTTCGCGTTCCGCTTGTTGCATAAAATGGCCACGATTATTGAAACCCGTGAGGTGGTCAGTGTGTGCCTGGCGTACGAGTTCAAACTCAACCGCTTTTTGTGCGGTAATATCGGTGTGAATACCGCTCATCCGGAGTGGCTGATGCTCTGGGGTCCAGGCGGTAAATTTTCCTATTGAACGGATCCAGACCCATTCACCGTCCTTTTTTCGTCGACGATATTCCACCGTGATTGGCTCACCATTTGCCAGACATTTACGGTAAGTCTCCATCACGAGCGAGCGATCTTCGGGGTGAATTCCCATTTCCCAGATATGCAAGCTGCTGGTAAATTCGCAAGGGTCATAGCCCAGTATTTGGGCATATTCAGGACTGACAGAAACAATTCCGGTCTGAACGCTGATCTCAAACCAACCCTGATTCGCGGCACCCAGCGCCAGTCGTAGGCGCTCTTCGCTCTCACGGAGAATACTTTGTGTCTTCGTCAGACGGCGATTCAGGCGCTGCAGGTAATAAGTGATGGCAGAGACGACCATTAAAACGATCAAAACGGCAAACAGTAGCGGCAATACCCATGCGGGAGCATGTTTAGGGTTTGGATCGTAGATGAAACCATCCAGTTGGTAGCCTGGTTTGATGAGCCCCGCGTTGACGAAGCTGTTGGCCATATGCTGCCAACGTCCAGGGTTCATGTGGCCAATCTCGATCAAGTCGGGAAAGATCAGCTTACGCATTTCGGCGGCTTCAAATTCCAGATGTGCTCTGGTTTTCTCGACATGGTATTTATTGAGCAGCAGAGAGATTATTTCATCAGGATGATCCATGGCGTAACGCCAGCCCTTGAGCGAGGCGCGTCGCATTGCTTCGACACGCGTTGGATGATCACGCAGTTCTGCTTCCGAGGTGAACAGAATATCGCTATAAAAATCGATGCGGTAAGTGGACGGGTCAATGATGTTGTAAGCGATATTCTTTTGCTTCAGGAAATAAGGCTCATTGGTTGTGTAGGAGTTAAATGCATCGACCTTTCCTGACACCAAGTCATTGATATTATAGCTGCTGGGTATGATCTGAACTTGTGAAAGAGGAACGCCTTCACTCAGAAACATGCTGAGAAAATCGGCATCTTCCGTCATATTCATGAGCATGACTCTTTTGCCCATGAGGTCGTGCACGGACTCTATACCTGAATCTCGGCGCGTCAATAATACGGAAGGCGAATGTTGAAATATTGCGGCAAGGGCAATGAGCGGTTTTCCCAACAGGCGTTGATACAGTATCTCACTATTCCCTTCCGCATATTGGGCGTGACCGGCCAGTACTTCTGGAACCGGTTGATGCGCCGGGTCGCCTGCGTGGATGCGAACATCCAGCCCCTCTTCTTTATAAAACCCTTTCTCCAGCGCGGCGTAGTAGCCAGCAAATTGGAATTGGTGATGCCAGCGTAATTGCAGGTCAACGATTTCAGTGGCATACACATCTGCAGCGAGAACCATCCCCGCAGAAATGAGCATGAGCAGGCGTAAAATAGCGTTCCAGCTAGTAAAGCCAAAGTAGATAGAGGCACTATTTTCCCTGTGTTGATGCTCGAACACTATGCTTCTCTTCCAAGGGGTTAAACATCCGAATTGATATTAATAGTTATAGATTACACTACGAGTTAAGTGCGTGACATGTATTCTTGCTGACACGATTAACTATGCACAAAATTGATCATCTCGAGTCATATTGCCTATTTTTAAATCACTTCCTTTTTTCTCTTTTCGGCGGTATAAAGGCGCCGTTGTAACTGCCGGAGTGTGACGTGAATCCCATTTTTACTAGTATGTTGTTACTGATGTGCAGTAACGTGTTTATGACCTTTGCCTGGTATGGTCATCTGAAAGATATGAGCAGCAAACCGTGGATCGTTGCTGCTATCATCAGTTGGGGAATTGCCTTGTTTGAATATCTGTTGCAGGTTCCCGCGAATCGGATTGGTCATACAGCTCTGAGCGTCGGGCAGCTGAAGATCATGCAAGAGGTAATTGCGCTGGCTGTATTTGTTCCTTTTTCAGTTTTTTACCTGAAAGAGCAGATCAAATTGGATTATCTGTGGGCGGCGTTGTGTATGCTGGGTGCAGTCTTTTTTATCTTCCGTGAAAAAATTATGTCGATGATTTAAATCGCATCGATATTCGGGGAGTGGCCACTATGTTTTGTTTGTCTCGTTTATCGATAAAACTGATCAGTTTTAGTCTGTTGGCATTGCCTGCGGTGGCGGCCGAAGTAGAAGAACCACTCTATCTCGGTTCACAAACTCCCTATGTGGCGCAACAATCGTGGCAGAGTTATCAGACAGCGCCTGCCGGCTATCAGTTGGTCTTTACCGAGCTGGTTGCCCGGCATGGTGCCCGGACTTTAGCTCACAACAGCGATCAGGTGTTGTATCAGATCTGGTTGGAAGCAGAGAAAAAAGGGGCGTTGACGCCCTTGGGGAAACAGTTGGGGCCTCAGTTGCAGGCATTGCTCGCTGCGGATAAAAAGCTGGGCTATGGCCAGTTAACCCAACTAGGAAAAGAAGAACATCAGCAGTTGGCACTACGGTTGTATCAACGTGATGCGGCGTTGTTCCAGCAGGCGATCCAGCAAGGTCAAAAAATCAGTGTCTGGCATTCCGGTCTGCAACGGGCAGAAGAGAGTGCCGCTAATTTTGTTGATGGGCTGACACAGGCGCAACCGGCCTTGGCGCCGCTGGTATTACCGGCCCAGAAAGATCAGGAATTACTCTATTTCCATAAAACAGCCAACAGCGAACCGTATCGTCACTATCTGAAGAAAAACCGGTTGCTGCGTAACACGCTGCATGAGATCACGGATCAGTCGACCAGTCATAAAATGGCTCATATGACGCTGACCCCGCTGTTCAATGACGATTTCATCGCGCGATTGGAGAATACGCAATACCGGTTCACGGTCGATGGTCGTGTGGTCGAACCGGATGATCTGGCGACGGCGCGCCTGTTGTATGATGTCTATAGCATTACACCGGGCATGAGCAATGAAGGACACTGGTCATTCTCCCGCTTCATACCGAAAAAAGCGGCGGTGTGGTTTGCCTATCTGAACGATGCGGAAGCGTTTTACAAGAAAGGGCCGGCCTTTAAAGGACAGGATATTACCTACCGTCTGGTCAAACCGCTCGCGGATGACTTTTTTGCTGCCATCCAGCATCTGAGTGAGACACCGACCCCGGAAGTGGCGCGGTTGCGTTTTACCCATGCTGAAGTGATTGCACCGTTGGCTGCTTTTTTACAATTACCGGGCAGTGATAAACCAGCGACTCTGCTCTCACCCTACCGCTATAAAAACAACCCATGGCGTGGCGCCCAAGTGATCCCAATGGCCGCCAACATGCAATGGGATGTTTACCGCGACAATCAGCAGCATTATCTGGTCAGAATGTTGTACAACGAGCAGGAAATGCCGTTCAAAGCAGCATGTCATCCGGTTGCACCAAATAGCTTTTATTATGATTTCAACGAGTTGAAGCGTTGTTATCAGTATGGCGGCTCATAACCGTCGGCTGAGCCGACGGATCTGGCGTCGTGCCTGATGAGGGTCGGCCTGTGCATACCGCGCGGCAAGATAGCAGTCGGTGATTTGCTGCATCAGCGCGGCGGCCGGATGCTGAAGTTGTCTCAGGCGCAACACCAGCGCCTGAGGCGTTTCGCCAGCCTGACGGCTGATCCCCTGCCTTGCCAGACGCTGACAGGCGGCGCAATAGGCTTTGACTAACGGGTCTTGCCGGTTCCGTTCCCGGCTTAGCCAGTGAACCAGCCAGGCCAGACCCAGCACCAGACTGAGCCCACCGAGCATGGCGAACAGGCGTCCCCACATGCTGTTACCAAACAGATTTTGCAGCAACTGTTGCTGTGATTGGTTGTTGTAGTTCAGCACCCACGAGGTCCAGCGATAATCGATATCGGCCAGGAAAGCATGCAACTGGGCCAGTAGCAGATAATGGCGGTAACTGATCAGACTGAACGGATCCCGCAGGCGGGTTTCGGCGCTCGGCAGTACGTCATCAATACTCTGACTGGCTCGCTCCGGGGCGACCACGAGGGTCGGGTCCACGCGTTGCCAGTGTCCGTCCAGCCAGACTTCGCTCCAGGCATGGGCATCAAACTGATACAGGCTCAGATAGTTGCCATTGGCATGATATTCCCCACCGAGATAGCCGGTGACCATGCGGGCTGGAATACCGGCCGCTCGGAGCAGAAAGGTAAAGCTGCTGGCAAAATGGGCGCAGAACCCGCGACGGCTGCCAAACAGAAAGTCGTCGATCTGGTTGTTGCCCTGCAGAGGGGGTGGCTGCAGCGTGTAGGTGAAGCTGTGACTGGCAAAATAGTGCAGTGCGGCCTGCACAAACTGGCGATCATCGTGATGATTCAAACGTAACTCTTCCGCCAATGCCCTAGTTTGCGGGTTGCTGTCAGCCGGCAGTTGCAGATCGAGGGCTCGCTGGGCACGGGAGAGCGCTTGTGGCATGACGCTTTGCGGGAAATAGGTCAGCTGCACCTGTTTTTCCTGTTGTAATCGTTTAGGCGAATACAGGCTCATCACCGGGGTCAGCAAGGCATCGTTGGTTTCCGGTCGCGACAGATCTAGGCTATAGAGCCAGTGCTGATTGCTGGGTTCGACAATCAGCCGGTAGGCCGTAGACGGGCCTGACCAAGGTATCAATTTTTGCAAGGGCGTTGTGGCGAGGAGCGGATTGTCCTGCTGTTGATACCAGACACGCAGATAATTGGCGACCCTCCAGCTTTTACCATCAAAATTCTCATGGACCAGTGCCCGCCAATAACGTTCGGTGGGTGGCGGTAATGCACCGTCGAAACTGGCGCGAAAGGCCAGCGCACTGGAGCGGGAAAGCTGGGCGATATCGCCCGGGGTTACCTCTTCATTCAAACCGGTCGTGGCGTGTTGTATATCCGGTAATCGCCACAAAGGGCCGGCGTGGGGGATCAATAAGAACAGCACCGCCATGAGCGGTAGACTCTGCAACAGCAACCGAAGGCCAAGCTGCCATTGCGCGCGATAGCTGTCGGTTTGATAGATAGACACTAAAGCGATGCTATTGAGCGCGATGACCAGCAGCAAATACAGGGTAAATGCCAGCCCCTGATGGTAAATCAGCATTAGTGCCCCGAGGAAAAAGAGAGACAGCACATGCAGACTGAGATGGCGGCGGCTGTTGAACTCCAGAAATTTCAGCGTACAGCCCAACACCAGCAGATTAAACATCGCGGGTAATAAGCCGCTGCTGCGCCACAGATAGGCAACAAAGCCCATGCCGACCAAGGCCAGCCCGTTTTTCAGCCAGGCTGCCGGCGGCGGCAGACGATCCTGCGCCACCGCATAGCGCCACGCGATAATCAGCAGTGCACAACCATAAATGACACCATGCAGTTCGGTATAGAGCGGCAGCACCATCAGCAGATAGCTGGCACTGAGCCAGTTCAGCGTTTGCCGGCCCAATACTACCGAGAGATTTTCAGTGCTCTTCATACAAGGCCAAGGCGGTCAGACAAGCGGTCTGGTGAGGTTCACCGGCGCCGGGGGGAATACGTTGCTGGCCGAGTAGCAGTCCGTAACGGCTGCCTTGTCGTTCCAGCAGTTGGAGCTGATAGCAAAGATGCGACAGTTTTTCCTCCAAAGTGTAGCCCGGTGTTTTTCGCAGTTCCAGCCAGCATTGTTCCGGCAAGGGCGTGCTGAACTCCTTGCTCACCCAGCCGCGACCCTGTGCCACCTGCTTCCAGGCAATCTGACTGAGTGATTCACCGGGGCGGTAAGGGCGCACTCCCTGAATTTCATCCATCCCGGTGGTTTGGTGGTGCGCGCTCACAGCGCGGTCGCCGCTGGCCATGGCATCGTCAGCCTGCAGTTGCAGCTCACAGGGCTGCGGCTGCGGGTAAACCAGTACGCGTTGTTGCAGGTCAATGAGGGTCCAGCATTGCAGCAGGCCCAGTGGCCACTGGCTGGAAAGCCGCAGTCGCCCTGGATGCAGCCAGCCACGACGCTGGGTAAGGAAACTGACCCCCAGTTGATCCTGTGCGGCGAGTTCCGGCAGGTGTTCGCCGATGGCACCGTCGGCGGTCAGATGCAGGTCATACCGCCGCCGCGAGCGGGTATGGATCTGGATCTGAAAGCGGACCGTTTTGCCGGCATAGCTGGTGGAAGTGGGGATTACTTCGATGTGCAGGCCGCTCAGGTTGAAGTGACAATAATGCATGGAAATCACAAACAGACTGAACAGCAGATACGCCAGCGCCAACACCAGATTATTTTCATAGTTGGAACCGAGCAGAAAGATGGCTGCGGTCAGTGCCAGATAGACGCCGCCGGTTCGGCTGGGAAAGATAAACAGATTATGCCGGTTAAGTGTGATTTGCGCGGCAGGCGGAATACGCTGTGCCAGCCAGTCTGCTATGCGTTGCTGCCAGCGGTGTTGCAGCGCCTGCCACAGCTTCATTGTACCGGGTCCACCCGTTCCAGCAGGGCACGGCTGAAGCTTTGGCGCTGCCCGATGACACTGCTGGTGGCGTTGCGTAAGCGGTGTTCGGCCACTGGGGCAAAGACCGCCTGAATGTCATCCGGCAGCAGATAATCCCGGCCTGCCATGTAGGCCCAGGCGCGGGCGGCGCTGAGTAATGCCTGACTGGCCCGCGGCGAGAGTGCGTGCGGGGTGAGCCCGGCATAGCGGCTTTCATGCACCAGACCGAGCAGATAATCCAGCGCGGCATCGGCGACCCGAACCTGAGTCACCTGCTGTTGCATCAACTGCAAATGCTGGCTGTCCAGCTTCGGCGTAACCTTGAGCTGCTGCGTTTGCAGCAGCATCTGTTTTTCGGTGGCCTGATCGGGGTAGCCCAGCTCAATTCGCATCAGGAAGCGATCCAGCTGGGATTCCGGCAGCGGATAGGTGCCAGCCTGATCCTGCGGATTTTGTGTGGCAATGACAAAGAACGGTTCCGGCAACGCACGTGTTTCGCGGTCGATACTGACCTGTCGCTCGGCCATGGCCTCCAGCAACGCACTTTGCGTCCGTGGGCTGCCGCGGTTGATCTCATCAGCCAGTAATACCTGCGTGAAGATCGGCCCCGGATGAAAAACAAACTCACGTTGCTGTTCAAACACCGACACCCCCAGTAGATCGGCGGGTAGCATGTCGGAGGTAAACTGCACTCGCTGATAGTCCAGCCCCATCACTGTGGCCAGCGCATGAGCCAGCGTGGTTTTGCCCATGCCGGGCAGATCTTCAATCAGCAGGTGCCCTTTAGCCAGCAGGCAGCAGACCGCGAGTTGTATTTCTTCCTGTTTGCCCAGAATTACCTGATTCAGCGTATGAAGGATCTCTCTGAGTGGCTGGGTCATGATTCGGCTCTCCTGATACACCATTGGGCTCGTTCCGGTTGTTCTCTTTTTGTGGTGATAACGACAGGATCACGTTGCCCGCAACCGGCAGTACCGGATTATCCGCCGTCATGATGCGCACCAGCCCCTTGTCATTCAGCACAAATAACGGGATCGCGTCTGCATTGGTCTGTTGGAAATCGCGCCATGTGAACGCGTCGGCCAGACGGGTCACTTTCACTTTGCCGCCACTTTCCAGCATCTTACGCAATCGTGAATAGGTTACCTCCTTGCCAAACAACACCTGACGGGCGCGAAATGTTGCGCTGTCGCGGTTCTTCTTTTTTTCCATGTCGCCCGGTGGCAGCGAGTAAACCCGCTCTCCGCTGTAGAGATGGGCGAAATGCTGGATGCCCAGTGCGTTCTGCTGCCGGTTGGGCGACAGGGCCAGCACGTATTTAATTTCATGCTGCGGCAAATAGCGTTCGGCATGCTCTGAATGCGGGCTGCCATAATAACAGGGTAACCCCGCCAACCGGGCCAGCTTGTAGTTTTCCCACGCCGGATCAGAGAGATAGACGGGAATCTTCTGCTCATTCAGTGCCTGTCCGATAGCCCGGGCCAGTGCATTGGCCCCAATGATAAGAATAGTCTCTGGATTGGGTTGTTGCAGACCGAGACGCCGGGCCAGCCAGGTGCTGGTGAGACTTTGCAGCACGACGGTGGAGATGATGACGGAAAAGACCAGCGGCACCAGCTTGTCGGCATCCGGAACCTGATTCGCCTCCAGACTGAGTGCGAAGACGGAGCTGACAGCGGCAGCGACAATCCCGCGTGGTGCGATCCAGCTTAACAGCAGTTTTTCCCGGAAACGGAGGCCGGAATTTATGCAGGAAAGGAAGATACAGGCGGGGCGGGCAATAAACTGCACGACACCCATCATCAACAAGACCATCGGCCCCAGTCGCCATAAGGCTGCCAGATCGAGTCGGGCGGCCAGCAGGATGAACAGGGCCGAAATCAGGATCATCGATAAGTCTTCTTTGAATTCTAAAATGGCATCAATTTCCAGATCATCCTGATTGGCCATCCAGATCCCGAGAATGGTCACGGCCAGCAAGCCGGATTCGGCACTGAACCGATTCGAGAGGGTCATGGTCAGCAGCACAATGGCCAGCACCCCAAATTTATGTAACTCGTAAGGTAGCCATTTCCGCCGGATCAGCAGGCTGGTGAGCCAGCCCATGAACGCCCCCAATGAGATGCCGACGCCCAGCGTTTTGCCCAGTGCCAGCAAGGTATGGCTGAGCACATCACTGTGCTGGCTTAACGTAACCCCTTCAAACACCAGTACAGCAAACAGTGCCCCGATGGGGTCGATGATGATCCCTTCCCAGCGCAGGATGCGGTCGAGTTCTTTTTTGGGTCGGATGATACTGAGCATCGGGGCAATCACGGTCGGCCCGGTGACCGTCAGTACCGAGCCCAGCAGAATCGCGATGCGCCAGTCGAGCGCCATGATGAAATGGCTGGCCAGCGCAATCACCACAAAGGTGGTTAAGACGCCGATTGAACAGAGATTGCGCACCACATGGCCGATCCCTTTCAGGTCTTTCAGTTTGAGGGTCAGCGCCCCTTCAAATAGGATCACAGCCACGGAAAGCGAAATGATCGGGAATAACAGGTTGCCCAGTAGCCGATCCGGTGACGGGGCGGCCGGCCAGGCGCCGAGCGATAACCCCGTGATCAGGAGGAGCAGGATAGCCGGAACCCGGAGGCTCCAGGCCAGCCATTGTGCCAGTACGGCAAAACCCACGACGGATGCCAGATAGAACGCGTACATAAAGTGATCCTCCCTGTGGTCAGTCTGATATCACTCTGTCGCCGCAATAAAACAGGATCCGTGGGCGGTAACCTGGGTTCGGCAACCCAGATTCCGCCCGATAACACTTAGCGACGACTGAGGATTCGCAGCACACGCAAAAAGAGATTGATGATGTCGAGATACAGCGCGGCAGCACTGTCGATGGCGTTATCCAGCGTTTTGGGCAGGGCATTGGCCCGCGCCCAGTCATAGCCGATGTAACCACTGAAAATCAGGGCCACGGCCCAGTCGGTCAGCGGATGTGATTTGTGGAAGATAAAGACTTCTGCTAACTGCACGACCAGCGTGATCAGCAGTGCAAAGAACAGGGCGCGCCCGATCCCCTGAAAGAAGGCCGGATACATACTGCCCAACAGCATCATGACAAAGGTAATTTCACCGGTCACCCGCATGGCTTCCAGCACTAAGGCACTGTCGAACTGGCTCACCACCAGATTCAGCACCAGACCAAACGGGACGACAATCAGGTTGTAGCCGAGGAAGCTGATCAGCGGGTTGACGGAGCGGTTCAGGATGACACTACCGGCCATGCAGCAGAGGAAATAGCCGATAAAAAACAGACGGTGATCAATGGTATACAGACTTTCCACCGGGATGGTCATCATCATTAGCCAGTTGACAAAGAAACCCCAGCACAAGGTCAGACCGATGGTCAGGTTGTATAATGAAGGGCTGATTTGTTCGCCGACGAGCTGTGTGCGTTTGAATACACTGGTTTCCATTGTGTGATCCCATGAAGAAAAAAAGAGCTTACATTATGAGCAGAAGTCATGGAATTTGCCTAGTAGTGTTTCAAACGGAGCAGCAAAAGAACTTGACAGAAAAATAGATTTATCACTTCACCTGCTGCGATCTTGCAGCGATAATGCGCGCTTTCGAACGGCCTGAGGCCAGAAGTCTTTAACCCTGCTGACTGATTTTTACTATTATGCTGTCGTTCCTGCCCGGTTTTGTGTTGTTGGTATTCAGTGTCGCCATGGTGATTTTGAATACTGCGTTAGTCTCTTTATTGATTGGTGTGCTGGCCATACTGAAATTGCTGTTGCCGATCGCGGCCATCAGACATCGCCTGACACAGGCCTGTAATGGGGTGATGTACGGTTGGTTGTGTGGCAATGCGCTGATGTTGCGGTTGGTGAACCGGGTCGAATGGGAAGTTCACGACACCACCCAGTTAAACCCCAAGGGCTGGCATATGGTGATCTGTAATCATCAGAGCTGGGCGGATATTGTGTTGATCGGTGATATTTTCCGTAACCGGCTGCCCGTCCCCAAATTTTTCCTGAAACATGACCTGCTGTATGTCCCGTTTGTCGGTCTGGCCTGCTGGGGGCTGGACATGCCGTTTATGCGCCGCTACACCCGTCAGCAATTATTGAAAAATCCGGCCTTACGCGGCAAGGATGTCACTACGGCGCGCGAGGCGTGTGCCAAGTTCAAGACCATTCCGACCACAGTCATCAATTTCGTTGAGGGCAGCCGGTTTACGCCACAAAAACGCGCAGAGACCAAGTCTCCGTACCAACATTTGCTGACGCCCAAACCCGCCGGGTTGGCCATGGCGATCAATGTGCTGGGTGAGCAGTTTGAGAAGATCGTGAATGTGACACTGGCCTATCCAGACAATCAGGAACGCCCGTTCCATGACATGCTGAGTGGACGCATGAAACGGATCCAGGTCTGGATTGAAGAGATCCCGGTGACCGAGGTGCAGCGGGGTGATTATATGAAGGATAAACCGTTTAAACGGGGATTCCAGCAGTGGCTGAGCGACGTCTGGCAACGCAAGGATCAGTTGTTGAATGAGCGCTAGGCGCTCATTGCTATCGGGTTTCCGCCAGTAATTTTTCCATCCAGCGCTGAGCGATCAGCGCCTGTTCCCCCGAGACCAGCGGCGTGGTCTGGTTAGCGACACACTCCAGATAGTGCTTCACCATCGGGGCGAAGCCGCGCAGTTCCAGAATGGTTTGCCAGCTACCGGCAGTCGTCACGTAGATTTTTCCATCCCGTTCCTCTTCCAGCCGGTTTAAATCGCGGACGCGCATCACGGCACCGTGTGTGACGACCTCCAGTGTTTCTGCCTGCGTGCCGGCGTCGCGGTGCATGGCGGTGTTGATCAGTTTGTTGTCATGACGGAAGGTGTGTCCGGCAAAAATCAGCTCATCCTGTACCGTGGTATTGATCTGGCTGGCCAGCAGCGACAGCTCGCCGTCACAGAGCCAGAGCACGGTGTCCAGCAGATGCAGATAATCGTCGAGCATCGTAAAGCGCAGAGAATTTCCGATGCCGTGGATGCGGTGTTTTTCAAAACGGACGGCGGCGGCACAAGGCATCTGCTCTTTGATGATCTGATAAAACGGGGCAAAGCGGCGGTTGAAACCGACCATCAGAGTCAGTTGCTTTTTTTCGGCCAGTTCAACCAGTGCCTCTGCCTGATCCAGCGTGTCGGCCAGCGGTTTATCGACATACACATGCAGCCCCTTTTGCAGCAGGTGGCTGGCGATGTCGTAATGGGTGGCGGTCGAACTGTGAATGAAGGCGACGTCACAGTTGGCGGCCAGTTCATCCAGTGAAAAGAACGAGACGATACGGTATTGCTGGCAGAGCAGACAGTTTTTCTGCTGGTTGGGGGAGTAGGCCCCGATCAATTCCCAATGGCGGGCCTGCGACAAGATCGGCAAATAGACTTTCTGCGCGATACCGCCCAACCCCACGATGCCGACCCGTAGCTTACGCATGCCGCCTCCTTTCGCCGAGAAAACAACATGGTAGTGTCGCCGGTCACCGGGATGCAAGACCGGATACGGAGCCTGAGCCGATCCGGTTGCTGTTTTGTTACCGGTAAGACATTTCTATGCGTTGAGTGCGGCCATGGCCTCTTTGGCCAGCAGGCCTATTTTGTCCCATTGCTGCTGGTCGATCAGATCGGCAGGAACCATCCAGGTGCCACCACAGGCCACCACGGTTTTTAAGCCCAGATAGCTTTTCACATTCTCGGGCGTCACACCGCCGGTCGGCATGAATTTTACCGGATAGACCGCAGACATCGCTTTCAGCATGTTGACACCGCCAGAGGGTTCCGCCGGGAAGAATTTCAGCATGTTAAGGCCCATTTCCATCGCTTGTTCGACCAGACTCGGGTTGTTCACACCGGGTACGATGGCGACACCACGTTGTTGGCAATAACGCACGGTGGTCGGATTAAAACCGGGGCTGACAATGAAGTCGACACCTGCCGCGATCGCTTCATCGACCTGTGCCGTGGTGAGCACCGTTCCTGCGCCGATCAGCATGTCGGGGAAGGCGGCTCGTAACCGACGGATAGCCTCTGCGGCAGCCGGTGTGCGAAAAGTAATTTCGGCGCTTGGCATTCCGTTTGCCACCAATACCCGGCCCAATTCAACCGCGTCATCGGCCTGCTTGATGGCAATAACCGGAATGATCTTCAGTGCCTGCAAACGTTCCACTAAGGTCGACATGATTTCTCCTGGAATAAATTAAAGGACGACTGACGGCATGGCGTCAGCCGGAATAATGGCGCCACGATATTGGATCACGGTGCCGGCTAAGCGATGGCCTTGTTCTGCCGAGGCGGTCACGCTGCCGTGTTGCAGGCGACGGGCCAGATAACCGGCACTGAACGAATCGCCGGCCGCCGTGGTATCAATGACGGCGCTGGCGGCAATTTTTTGTGCCGCGACGGTTTCCTGAACGCCGTTCTGACTGACGATGACACAAGGTTCGGCACCCCGTTTAATCACTATTTCACGGACGCCTAAGTCTTGGGTTCGGTGGATCACGGTCTCCAACGCGCATTTTCCCCAGAGTGCATCTTCATCATCCAAAGTGAGAAAGGCGATGTCGGTCAGCTGCAGCATCTGCTGGTAGCACTGTTGTGTTTCTTCACGGCTGAGCCAGAGGCGAGGGCGATAGTTATTATCAAAGACCACTCGGCCACCCTGTGCTCGGAATGACGCGAGAAACTGGAACAGGCGTTGGCGGCTGGCGGGGTTCAGAATGGCCAGGCTGATCCCGCTCAGATAGAGGACATCCATATGGGATAACTGTTCCAGCACCTGGTTGGTCTGCTCGGTTTCCAGCCAGTATTTCGCCGCCGCATCACTGCGCCAGTAGGAAAAACTGCGCTCACCCTGTGCATCGGTATCGATAAAATAGAGCCCGGGCATTTTGTGGGGCAGACGTTGTACCAGCGACGTATCGATCCTTTCTGATTGCCACGCATCAATCATGCTTTGGCTGAAATGATCGGTGCCCAAGGCAGAAACATAAAACACCTTGCCCTGGTCGGCCGCTAATTGACGGGCAAGATAAACCGCCGTATTCAACGTGTCACCGCCGAATCCTTGCCGGATATCCTGCTCCCGGCGCTGTAGTTCCACCATGCATTCACCGATGATGGCGATGTTGAGAGTAGCCATGGATGTTTCTCATTTTGTGTCTAAAAAACAAGCATAGATTATCTAATCAAACTTTTGTGTCAAATAAAATAAAACGATGTTTCATTTTATTTGTGATAGATGCATAAAATTGACACGCGGAGGTTGCGGCAAAAATAAGTCATGATAAAAAGGGGGCGCAGGGGCTGATGCGGTTGATTTGCGCCGGTATCCGGCTTTGCATAAGATGTGGCCGCAGCAGTTTTTAACAATCATGGCAGAGGTAGTGGTGAACGACTTTTCCAAACAGCAGGATTCCGTTTCGTCGGTGCTCAAGGTATTCGGTATTTTGCAGGCACTGGGTGATGAACATGAAATCGGGGTGACCGAGCTATCACAGCGGGTGATGATGTCGAAGAGTACGGTTTATCGTTTTCTACAGACCATGAAATCGCTGGGTTACGTGCAGCAGGAAGGGGAAAACGATAAATATTCACTGACGCTGAAGTTGTTCGATCTCGGTGCCAAAGCGTTACAGCACGTCGATTTGATTCGTATTGCCGATCAGCAGATGCGCATGCTTTCCAAAGCAACACAGGAAACCATTCATCTGGGCGCGATGGAGGATGAGAGTATCGTCTATCTGCACAAGATTGATTCGTTATATAGCCTGCGCATGTATTCCCGTGTCGGGCGGCGTAATCCACTGTATTGCACGGCCATTGGCAAGGTATTACTGGCCTGGCTGGATGAGCAGACGATCCGTGACATTCTGGCGGCCGTGACTTTTGAAGCCAAAACCGCCAACACGCTGGCCGATATTGACGCCTTGCTGCAAGAGCTGGCGGATGTCCGCCGCAGCGGTTTCAGTGAAGATCGCGAAGAACAGGAAATGGGTATCCGCTGTGTGGCGGTGCCGGTTTATGATCGTTTTGGCCATGTGCTGGCCGGATTAAGTATCTCCTTCCCGACTATTCGCTTTGATGAAAACCAGTTGGCGCACTATGTTGCGCTCCTGCATCAGGCGGCCGCGGCAATCTCTCTCCAGTTGGGCTTGAGCCGTTATCCTTTTCCTGCCGAAGCTTGAACTTCGTGATAGCGCGCATGTAGCCGATCCGCCGATCGGCTTTTTTATGGCGTAACAGGTGAAATGCAAACGAAAATGATATAGATTATCATTTAAGATAATTGAGTGGAGATTCAAATGCATTTCAGTGTCACGGAATTATTGTTGATTGCGTTTATTGCCATCGTGCTGTTCGGTAGCAAGAAGGTGCGCATGTTAGGCGGTGACATCGGGCATGCGATCCGCGATTTTCGCCATGCCATGCAGGAACAGCCTAAGGCTGCTGAACCGGCGAAAACGACCGACAGCGAAAAACAGAGCGCCTGACCCGTGTTCGATATCGGATTCAGTGAGCTGGTGTTATGTGCGGTGGTGGCACTGGTGGTGTTCGGGCCGGAAAAATTGCCAACCCTGCTGCGGGATATCGGCGCCTTCCGGCGGCAGGTTAGCCAGCTTTGGCAGCATGCGCAACACTCACTGCAAAAAGAGCTGGACGCGGCGACGGCGGAGAAACCGCAAGAGCCCCGCTCATGAATGTACTGAATCATCTGCTGGAGTTACGCCGGCGTCTGCTGCATTGCCTGTTGGTATTGCTGGTGCTGTTTCTGCCGCTCAGTTATTTTGCCAATGCTATCTATCATCTGCTGGCAACGCCGTTGCTGGCGGTCTTGCCGCAGGGCACACACATGATTGCGACGGCGGTCTCGGCGCCGTTTCTGGTGCCGCTGAAACTGACCTTGCTGGTGGTGCTGTTGCTGGCTTTGCCTTATCTGCTCTGGCAGATCTGGGGCTTTCTGGCACCGGCTTTATATCGTCACGAACAGCGCTGGTTACTGCCCTTGCTGTTTGGCAGCAATCTGCTGTTTTATACGGGCATTGCTTTCGCCTACTACGTAGTATTGCCACTGATTTTTCGTTTCATGGTCGGTGCCCTGCCGACCGGGGTCAGCATGGCCACGGATATCGGCAGTTACCTTGATTTCGTGCTGACGATGTTTTTCTCGTTTGGTGCTGCATTTCAGTTGCCGTTGCTGATTGCGGTGCTCTGTCGCACCGGTGTCACGTCGGTTACTGCGCTGAAAACGAAACGCCCACATTTTATCGTGCTGGCTTTTATTGTCGGCATGCTGTTATCGCCACCGGATGTGTTGTCTCAAACGTTACTGGCGGTGCCGTTGTGTCTGCTGTTTGAAGCCGGGTTATGGCTGGCATACTGCTGGATGCCGAAAGCGTCAGCCATCACGGTCGCCCGCTAAACCGGATGTTTCTCTCAAATGTTGCTATTTGGCAACGAAAGATCATTATCCTGACATCATAAGTCGTTATTCTTGTTGGCTGATTTATCAGTCAGCACAGAGATCATGACCAACGGAAAGGGATAAAATGGCATTGATGAGGCAACGGATTCGACACTGGCTGTGGCTGGGCTGGTTTGCTGCACTGTGGGGTGTGGCCCCGGTGGTTTATGCTGCCACGACGCCTTCCACGATCACCGTGGTGATGGATAATAATTACCCGCCTTACACCTTTCTCGATGCCGAAGGGCATCTGCAGGGCATCCTGAAAGATACCTGGGATCTCTGGTCAAAGCATACCGGCATCGCGGTGAACATTGAGGCGATGGATTGGAGTCAAGCGCAAGCGCAAATGGCCGCCGGGCGGGCGGATGTCATCGATACTATCTTTGTGACCCCGGAACGACGAAAACACTATGACTTCTCCGCACCCTATGCCGATATTGATGTGTCGATTTTTTTTAATCGGAAAATTTCCGGCATCGTCGATGCCGATTCACTGCGCGGTTTTACCGTCGGGGTCAAAGCCGGGGATGCCTGTATTGACACCTTGCAGCAACACCACATTACCAGCCTGAAAAGCTACCCCAGTTATGAAGCCATGATCGATGCGGCGGCCCGGGAAGACGTAGTGGTATTCTGTATCGACAAACCACCGGCCATGTATTTTCTGTATAAAAAAGGGTTAAGTCAGCGCTTTAACTACACGCGGCCGCTTTCCGTCGGGCAGTTTCATTGGGCTGTCCGGTTGGGCAACACGCAACTGAAACAGATCATTGCCGCGGGCTTTGCGCAAATTACCGCGTCGGAACGACAGCAGATCCACGAGAAATGGCTGGGCAGTGCACTGACGAACGGTTTGTCAGTTATGACCACGCGGGGGATCATTGAAGCCTTGCTGGTCGTCCTGGGGGTCATTGGCTGTTTGGCGTTCTGGAACTGGAGCCTGCAGTTGCGGGTGGAAGCCAAAACGGCGGAGCAGGCGGCGGCGCAAAAGATTATCGAAGAACAGAATATGCGCTTTTCGATGGCTTCTGATGCCGCCGGGCTGGGATTTTGGGACTACGACCCCTATTCCGGGCGGATCGAATGGGATGACTGGATGTACCGGATTTACCACCGGGAACGAGAACAATACGCGAACCCGACGGAACTTTGGGAGAATGCCACTCACCCGGAAGATCGGGCGCAAAAAACACAGAATTTAAACGAGGCGATTCTCGGGGTGCGCGAATTTGACACGGAATACCGCATCCTGCTGCCGGATGGCGCGATCCATCATGTTAAATCGCTGGCTTCTGCCATCCGGGATACCAACGGACAGGCGATCCGTCTATTCGGCATTACCTTTGACGTCACGAAAGAACGTCGCGCCGAGCAACGGCAGTTGCAGTTAGTCAATCAGTTGACGCGCATTAATGATGAATTGAACAGTTTTGCCTATGTCGCCTCGCATGATCTGAAATCACCGTTACGGGGGATTGATCAGTTAGCCACCTGGATCACTGAAGACCTGGGCGATACGCTGAGTGAGGATACCCGCAATTATCTGCGCCTGATGCGTAGCCGGATCAACCGGATGGAGATGTTGCTGGATGACTTGCTGACCTATTCGCGGGTCGGGCGGATCAGCGATGATGTCGTGACCGTGAATACACACGAGCTGGTACAGGCGGCATTTGATCTGACAGCCTCAGGTGGTAAACAGATTGTTTTGCATCTCGCCGACGACATGCCTGTGTTGCAGACCCGGAAGGTGCCGCTGGAACTAGTTTTCCGCAACCTGATCGGCAATGCGATCAAACATCACGATAAAAAGCAGGGGATCATAGAGGTATCGGCCAACCCTGTCGAAAATGGCATCGAATTTGCTGTAAAAGATGATGGGCCCGGTGTGCCATTGGAACATCAGCAA
The DNA here is from genome assembly GCF_000527035.1 of Tolumonas lignilytica. Taxonomy (NCBI): domain Bacteria; kingdom Pseudomonadati; phylum Pseudomonadota; class Gammaproteobacteria; order Aeromonadales; family Aeromonadaceae; genus Tolumonas; species Tolumonas lignilytica. The sequence goes on along the minus strand of NZ_AZUK01000001.1, from coordinate 1,662,190 downwards.
CGGATTTTCGCCATGTTCCAGACACTCAAACCGCGCGATGAAGTAGAAGGCAGTGGCATCGGTCTGGCACTGGTCAAGAAGGCAGTGGAATCGGTGGGCGGAAAAGTCACGCTGGAGTCTGACGGCCAGCATGGCTGTACCTTCCGTTTTACATGGCCGACGGTCATTCCTGAGGAACAAAGTACATGACGGCAGAAGAAAGCAAACCCTATAAAGAAGTGACCATCCTGCTGGTAGAGGATGACGATGTCGACGTCATGGGGGTCGAACGGGCTTTGAAAAAATTAAAGATTGCCAATCCGATTGTCCGAGCCCGGGATGGCATGGAGGGGCTGGCGCTGTTGCGCGAACCCGCGGCGGTACCTCGGCCCTATATCATTTTGCTGGATCTCAACATGCCGCGCATGAATGGGCTGGAGATGCTGGCTGAATTGCGGAACGACCCGGTGTTGTCGAGTGCAGTAGTGTTTGTGCTGACCACCTCGAAGGCCGATGAAGATATCGTGGTGGCCTATCAGCAGCATGTGGCTGGCTACATCGTCAAAAGTCAGGTGGGGGATGGTTTTCTACGCATCATGGGCATGCTGGATCACTACTGGCGTGTTGTTGAATTACCGGTCGGAGTCTGAGGTCTGACATGAGTACGCCACTGCGCTTTCTGTTGATTGATGATGACGAGGTTGATCGTCATGCCATTCACCGGGCTTTAAAACAAAGTCTGGTGGCGTGCGAGGTTGTGGCGGCCGCAACGGCAGCAGAAGGGCTCAAGCTGGCGGGTGAGCAGCATTTTGACGCGATTCTGCTGGACTACCGGCTGCCAGACCAAGACGGTATCGATGTGCTGCATTCACTGCGTGGCGGGCGCTTTGAAGGTGTCGCGGTGGTGATGCTGAGTCATCAGGAAGATGAGACGTTGGCCGAGCGCTGTCTGGAAGCCGGTGCGCAGGATTTTCTGCTCAAAGATGAGGTCAATGGTCGTCGCCTGTCACGGGCGGTGCGGCAGGCGCGGCAGCGTTATCAGATCGAGGAAGCGCTGCGTAACAGTCGCGAACAGTTACGACAATTGTCGGAACGGGATCCACTGACCGGGCTCAGTAACCGGCGGGGTTTTGAAATGGCACTGGCGAAGGCGGTGGCTCGGGCCCGACGTGGCGACGAGAATCTTGCGCTGCTGCTGCTGGATCTGGATGACTTCAAAAGTATCAACGACACGCTGGGGCATGATGCCGGTGATCTGTTGCTGGTGGAAATGGCGCAACGGCTGAGCGGTATTGTGCGTGAGAGCGATTATCTGTGCCGTCTGGGTGGCGATGAATTTGTGGTGCTGATGACCGATCTGCAACACCCCGATCAGGCGACGCATCTGGCGGAGCGCATCGTGGCTGCCTTGCAGGTTCCGGTGCAACTGGGTGCGACGGAGCAGATCATCACGACCAGCATCGGCATTGCCATTCTGGAGCATGGCACGAATTCGGAACTCGATCTCCTGAAATCGGCCGATGTGGCGCTGTATCATGCCAAGCGGGCCGGGCGTAACCAGAGCCAGTTCTATTCCGCAGCACTGCAGGATGCGGTGGAATACCGGGCCAGAATGAAACATGACTTGGTGAAAGCGCTGGAGCGAAACGAATTCCGGCTGTTTTATCAGGCGCAGATCCAGTCGGTCGATCATCGTATCGGTGGCATGGAAGCCTTATTGCGCTGGCAGCACCCGACACTGGGTTTGCTCACGCCCGATGCATTTCTGCCGATTGCCGAAGAGACGGGGCTGATTGTGGAGATCGGTCATTGGGTGTTGCAGGAGGGTTGCCGGCAGTTGCAAGCGTGGAAACAACGCCAGCCGGAGACCACTCACCAGTTGGTGCTGTCGATGAATCTGTCGGCGGTGCAGATCCGGCAGAGTGGCTTATCCCGAGCCATCCAAAATATTTTAAGCGAACATGCGCTGGATTCCGCGAGTCTTGAGCTGGAAATCACGGAAAGCGTGCTGATCAGCGATACTCATTCCACGGTGGCGATGCTGTCGGCGATTGTGGCGCAAGGGGTGGGGCTGTCGTTGGATGATTTTGGTACCGGCTACTCCTCATTGGATCATCTCAAGCTGTTTCCGATCAGTGTCCTGAAAATTGATAAAGGCTTTGTCTCTGCCATTGGCCATGAAGAGAAGAGCGAGCGTTTACTGGTGGCGATCATTGCGTTTGCCAAAGCGCTGGGTATGAAAATCATCGCCGAAGGGGTGGAGACCGAGCAACAGGCGGACTTCTGCCGGCGGCATGGTTGCCATCTGCTGCAAGGCTATTATTTTTCCCGTCCACAGCCTGCCGATGAATTTGAGGCATTATTTCTGACGGCGTAGCGCTCGCATCCGCCTTGTATGGCGACGGTCAGTGGCTTTGACTGCGCTCCATCTCTTTTTCCAATGCCGCGGCCAGCCGGATGATACCCGGCTTGATGGCCTCCGGACGGATGGCATTAAATCCTAAACGAAAGTAGTTCTGTGGCGCGTCGGCTTCCAGAAAATGCGGGGCGCCAGGCTCGATCAGTACGCTGCTGTGTGCCGCCCGCCAGGTGAGACGTTGGGTATTGATCTCTGCAGGCGCTTCCACCCAGAAGGCGGTGGCGCGGCTTGGGTTATAACGGCACTGCGGCAGGTATTTATCGAGTGCATCTTTCAGCAGGCTCCAACGATAGGCCGAGTTTTCACGATAGCGGCGCAGATAGGTTTCGTAATGGCCCTGCGCCAGAAAATGTGCCATTTGATACTGAATATAGGTTGGCGGATGACGATAGAGCAGACGGCGCAGGGCACGCAGCTCATCGATCAGTTCCGCCGGCCCCACCAGATAGCCCAGACGTAACCCCGGTGATAACGCCTTCGACAGGCTACTAATGTAGATCACTCGACCACAGTGATCGTGTGCCTTTAAGGCGGCCCGCGGGTGCGGTTCGATATTGGTATCGGAATCAAAATCGTCTTCGATAATGATCTGCTGATGGGTCATGGCATGTTGCAGCAATTGCTGGCGCCGCAGGTTACTCATGCTGATGCCGGTAGGCGCCTGATGACTTGGGGTGACATAGAAGTAGTCGCAGCGGGCGGAGTCGGGCGTCAGCGCCAGCCCGTCGGCGTCAACCTGATGCGGCATGATGTCTACCTGCTGCAAGGCAAAGGTATTAATCGCTTCGCGAAACACCGGGCTTTCCACACCGACGCGGGTGCCTGGTTTGAACAGCAGTTGCGATAACAGGCTGAGCGCGTTCTGCGTACCGAGCGTGATCAGGATTTCATCACTGCCCGCCATGATGCCGCGTTTCGGCAACACGCGGGTGCGCAGTTGTTCAATCAGCATCGGGGAATCCTGATCCACATGGTCGTGCAGCCAGTGGTGATCCCGCAGGCTGCCCATGACTCGGCGCGACGCCTCACGCCACTGTTCCATGGGAAACAGTTCGGTATCGGGCTGACCATAAATAAAGGGAAAATCGTATTTCATCCACTGGGCGGGTTTGGTGATGGTCAGGTAATTGCTGGGGCAGATAGTGAACAAATCGCCCCATTCTGGGGCGTTATGTGCGGCATCCTGATGAACGATCACCGGGGCTTCTTCTTCGCGTTCCTGCGGATGATAGCGGGGATGCACGTAATAACCGCTGCGTGGACGGCTGACCAGATACCCTTCATCCCGCAGGCTTTCATAGACCAGCGCGACAGTATTGCGTGAAATTCCTAATTGTTCCGAGAGGTTACGACAGGAAGGCAGCGCCTCTTCGGCTAAAAAACGGCTGGCCAGAATCGAGCTGACCAGCGCTTCCCGTAGCTGCTCTTGTAATCCTCTGTCATCGGCGAAATCGATTTGAAGGCTGTGTTCAATCATCTGCTTCACCCTTGGTGTTCTATCACCGGAAAGATGTGCAAAGCCTGTGCCTTTTTGTCCAATCGGTCAACTTTCTGTGCAGCGGAAACGCAGAGCCGCCGACGGGGAGTCATGTCGGCGGGGTATGGGGTACGGATCAGGTCTTGAACTTGGCCACCAGATTACCCAGTTCGTCACTCAGTAATTTCAAATCATGGCAGGTTTGATTGAGTTGGTTATTTTGTTCGGCGACCTCTCTGGAGAGTTGGGAGATATTGACGATATTGCGGTTGATTTCGTTAGAGGCCAGATCCTGCTCTTCGGCGGCACTGGCGATCTGTGTGTTCCGATCGGTGATGATAAGAACGGCATGGGCGATCTCCTGCAGCGCCATTTCCGTCTCTTTCGAGTGCTGTTCGGTCTGTTCTGATAATGCCAAGGTTTTTTGCATGCCGTTGGCAGTGGTATGTACCCCATTTTCCAGGCGGGTGATCATGGCTTGAATTTCATTGGTGGAGGCTTGCGTCTGGGTGGCCAGCGTTCTGACTTCATCGGCAACGACGGCAAAGCCACGACCCTGCTCGCCGGCTCGGGCGGCTTCAATGGCCGCATTCAACGCCAGCAAGTTGGTTTGATCGGCAATACGTTTGATGACATCGAGCACCGAGCCGATATTTTTGGTTTCCTCCACCAGTTGTGTCACTTCCTGATTGGCATTTTTCACTTCGCTCATGAGGTTCTGCATCGAGACACGGGCGTTGGCTACTACGTGATTGCTGTTGCTGATCCGCTGTTTGGCATCGTTGGCAGCCTCGGCGGCCTGTTCGGCGCTGGCAGCCACTTCTTTGGTGGTGGCTGTCATTTCATTCATGGCCGTGGCGACGGCGTCTGTTTCAAGTTGCTGCCGTTCGACATTGCGTTGACCGGTCGCCGCCATGGTTTCCAGATGTTCGGAGGCCTGATGACTGCGTTCACTGGCCGCGATGATATTGCGGACGGTGTCGGCGAGGTTGCGGGTAAAGGCGTTGAACGAATGGGCCAGCCGGGTTAATTCGTCATTGCCGTCTTCATCCAGTTTCTGGGTTAAATCGCCACCGCCCTTCGCGATTTCCCGCAGCCCCTGTTCCGTTTGTGCCAGCGGTTGCAGAATACTGCGGGTGATAAGCCAGGAGAACAGCATCAGCAACAGGAGGAGCGGGATCAAGAGCTGCAGGATGGTCCACAGTTGCTGCAGGAAAAACGCCCGCACATCATCGGTGTATTCTCCGGCGCCGACAATCCAACCCCATTCCGGGAGCAATTTGACATAAGAAACCTTGAACACCGGGTCGGAAAAACCGGGTTTTGGCCAGTAATAGTCGACATAGCCACCGGCCGGATTGGCTTGTGCCACCCGGACAAACTCCATGAAGATGAGCTTACCCTGCGTATCTTTGATGGTGTCGAGAGGTTTGCCTTCCAGATCCGGTTTGGCGGTATGCATGATGGCGACGGGCCGGGTGTCATTGATCCAGAAGTAGTTGTTGTTGCCAAAACGCATGTTGCGAAGCGCCTCTTTGGCGAGCTGCTGCGCTTCCGGTTCGGTTAGTTTGCCTTGTTGCTGCTGTTGCTGGAAAAAAGCCAGCGTGCCATAGGCGGATTGTACCTGCTCGCGGATTGCGCTACGCCGACTGTCCAACATGCCGTTATAGGAATAATCCAATGTGATCGCCATCAAGACGACAATACCTGCAATCATCAGCATCATATTCATCAACAGGCGATGAGAAATACTGAATCGGCGGAGAATGTTCATATGCATTATCCTGAGCAGAAAAGGATATTTCAGACTATGCACTAACCCTGCCTACATAAGGAAAAACGCATAAACGTTTACGCATTTGTAAGGTGGGTCACATTAACGGGGATAGTCAAATGAGTTGGCTTTGTCGGTCTGCCGATACTCGGATGAATGCCGTGCAAAATTGAAGACGGCAACTGCATTATGAGAAGCAAATTGATAATGCGACAACCCCGCGCAGGGGTGTCGCATGAGAGGACTAGGTTGGGTCGCGATCAATGGCGAAGGCTGACCAGGCCTGACGGGTCGGCATCACTTCCACGCGGTTAATGCAGATGTGATCCGGCAGGGTGGCGATATAGAACATCTGTTCGGCAATATCCTCGGCGGTGAGGGCGGTGGTGCCGCGATACAGCCGATCGGAGGCGGCCTGATCACCTTTGGTTCTGACCAGCGTGAATTCGGTTTCGGCAATCCCCGGTGCCAGATCAGTGACGCGAACGCCGGTGCCGAGCAGGTCACAGCGCAGGTTGTAGCTGAACTGTTTGACGAACGCTTTGGTGCCGCCATAGACGTGGCTGCCCGGATAGGGCCACTGGCCGGCAATGGAACCGATGTTGATAATCGAGGCACCGGCCCCGGTGGCGATCAGGGTAGGCAACAGGGCATGCGTAACATTGACCAGCCCTTTGACGTTGGTATCGATCATGGTGTGCCAGTCTTCCAGCGCGACCGACTGGGCCGGATTCGGTGACAAGGCCAGCCCGGCGTTGTTCATCAGAGCTTTTACCTGTTTGAAGGCGTCTGGCAGATTGGCGACGACGGCTTTGACCGCCTCACTGTCGCGTACATCCAGCACAGCAAAATGCACCGGCACCTGAGCGGATAATTCGTCAGCCAGTGCTTTCAGGCGGTCTTCACGGCGACCGGTGATCACGACCGACCAGCCCGCCTTGGCAAAACGACGTGCCGCCGCCTGACCAAAACCGGAGGTGGCACCGGTAATAAATACGACATCTCCCATTGATCACTCCTGTGTTCGTTGTTATCGGTGAATTACGTTGACTACCTTACCAGTGATGCTGCGGGTCGGCGAGGGGCGGAACACCGCCGTCTGACACATCTTTCCGGTGGAACTGGCCCTATCGGTTTTAGGCATTTCTTCCTAGTCTGAAGCCATCAGAGGACTGCCACGGGTTCCCAGTCACGGAAATACGACACGGAACATAACCATGCGCAGTCGCAACCACGGACAGTGAGGATGGACGATGAATCAGGCAATAACCCATGACGCGGGTGTCTCAAACCGCGAAGTCTATGAACTCGACCGGCAGTATGTGTTTCACTCCTGGTCGGTACAGGGGGCGCTGAATCCGCTGGTGATTGCTGGTGGTGCCGGTTGCAAACTGTGGGATTATGACGGCAAGGAGTATCTCGATTTCAGCAGCCAGCTGGTCAATACCAACATCGGGCATCAGCATCCGAAAGTGATTGCCGCCATCCAGCAGCAGGCAGCGGAGCTGGTGACCATTGCTCCCGCGACAGCTAACCGCATCCGTGGTGAAGCGGCCAAACGTATCGTCGCACGTGCGCCGGACGGTTTTAACAAGGTGTTCTTCACCAACGCGGGTGCGGATGCCAACGAAAATGCGATGCGTATGGCACGGTTGTTTACTGGTCGCGACAAGATCTTATCCGGCTACCGTTCCTATCATGGCAATACCGGCAGTGCGATCGTGGCCACTGGCGATGCCCGCCGCGTGCCCAATGAATATGCGCGTGGTCATGTGCATTTCTTCCACCCGTATCTGTACCGTTCCGAATTCTCTGCCACGACGGAGGCCGAGGAATGTGAACGCGCACTGCAACACCTGCGCCGCATCATCGAGTGTGAAGGCCCGCAATCGATAGCCGCGATTCTGATGGAAACCATACCCGGCACGGCTGGCATCCTGACGCCACCGGTCGGGTATCTCCCGGGGGTGCGAGCCTTGTGTGATGAGTTCGGTATCGTGCTGATTTTAGATGAGGTCATGGCAGGATTTGGTCGCACCGGTTCCTGGTTTGCCTTTGAACAGTTCGGCGTGGTGCCGGATCTGATCACCTTTGCCAAGGGGGTCAACTCCGGGTATGTGCCAGCGGGTGGCGTGCTGATTTCTGACCTGATCGCGGCCTATTTCAACGATCATTATTTTCCGGGCGGGCTGACCTATTCCGGTCATCCGCTGGCGATGGCGGCGATCGTCGCCACACTGGATGCGATGGCCGAAGAAGGCATTGTCGAACATGCCGCCGCCATCGGCCACGGTGTGCTGGGTGAAGGCTTAAACGCACTGGCGGCGAAGCATGCGATCATCGGGGAAGTGCGCGGCAGCGGCGTGTTCTGGGCGTTGGAGCTGGTGACGGATCAGGTGACACGACAAGCCATGCCGGCGGCGGTGATGGGCGAGATCAAGAATGCATTAATCAAGAATGGTCTGCTGCCGTTTGTGGCGGATAACCGCATCCATATCGTGCCGCCTTGTATTATTACCGCAGAGGAAGTGAAGCAAGGGTTGGCAATATTGGATAGCGTGCTGAGCCTGTTTGCGGGCCATGCGGCCTAGTAACTGGCATGAAAAAAGCAGCCCATCGGCTGCTTTTTTATGTTCTATGCTGTTGAGAGGGAATGCAGAGACGCACGACGCCGTGATGCGAGGTCACGAACATGGGAAAAAACCGGTTGGAAGCCTTTTTCGATGGGGTGGTGGCCATCATCATCACGATCATGGTGCTGGACATGAAAGTGCCGCACGGGGATAGCCTGAATGCCTTATTACCGCTGCTACCGGTGACCTTAAGTTATGTGCTGAGTTTTATCTATCTTGGCATCTACTGGAATAACCATCATCACATGTTGCACACCTGTCGGCAGGTGACGGGAGCCATGCTGTGGGCCAATCTGCATCTGCTGTTCTGGCTGTCGCTGATCCCGTTTACGACCGGCTGGATGGGCGAAAACCACTTTGCCCAAGTGCCTGCCGCGCTGTATGGCTTGGTGTTGCTGATGGCCTCGATTGCCTACCGGATCTTGCAACAGCAAATCATTGCCTCGCAGGGGGAACATTCCCTCTTACAGCAGGCGATCGGCCGCGATTGGAAAGGCAAATTATCGCCGGTGTTCTATGCCACCGGGATTCTGTCGGCGTTCTTGTCGCAGTGGTTGGCGGTGGTGGTTTATATCGGCGTGGCGTTGTTGTGGCTGATACCCGACCGGCGCATCGAACGTCTGGCGCAGCATGAATAACAGACTAATTTAGTCGGAAATATTTTTTACCAACCTGACACGGGTGGCCTATGGTTATAGATAGGCTTCGATAATTATGCGTGTGAATGAGGTGAAACATGAATCAGCCGCTGGATAGACATGTGTTGGAACAGGTCTTTTTCAATGCCCGCACTTTCAATAAATTCACCGCACAGGCCGTTTCGGATGATCTGATCCGACAACTCTTTGAACTGATGAAATGGGGGCCGACGTCGATGAATTGTCAGCCGGGCCACTATGTGTTTATTAAAAGCCCGGAAGCCAAACAGAAACTGAAAAATGCATTGATGCCCGGTAATCAGGAAAAAACCATGGCGGCGCCGGTCACCGTGATCGTGGCCATGGACATGCAGTTTTATCAACATATGCCGCAACAATTTCCAGCTAATCCGAATGCCAAGGCAATGTTTGAGGCCAATCAGGAATTAACGCGGGTGACCGCCAAGCGCAATGCCACATTGCAGGGCGGCTACCTCATTCTGGCGGCGCGGATGCTGGGGCTGGATTGCGGCCCGATGAGCGGTTTCAATAATCAAATGGTCGATCAGGTCTTCTTCCCTGAAGGGCGTTACAAATCCAATTTTCTGATCAACATGGGTTACGGCGATGCGTCGGGGAATTATCCCCGCGGCCCGCGCCTGCCGTTTGCCGAGGCGGTGGAGATCCTCTAAGGCTCTCCGCCGCCGTCAGGAGAGTGTGGTTATCTCGCTGATCACGGTAGGCTTGTTTTTTCGCATCAGGTTTTATCGTTGATGCCGAGCATGAAGGTTCCCTTCGGACGAATCGGCAGGTACTGTTCATAGAACTTCAGATAAGTCGCCTGCGGGTTGAGATCGGTGAACAGATCCGGATAGAGCACTTTGGCCACATACTGAATCAGGGCGGCGTCCATGATGCTGCGGGTCGCACCGTGGTAGACCGCGAACACGCGATGGTTCTTCACCGCCGGTAAATCAGACCAGCCAGCACGCTGCGTGAAGCCTTTCAGGCGTTGTTGCACATTAGCGGCATCAATATCCTGACCCACTTGCATCGCGGTCTGACTGACGACACTTTCATACCCTGCAATCATCACCACGTCCGGCTTGCTGGCCAGCAGTTGTTCCGGGTGAATGGAGCCCCAGCTTTCGACGAAGGGAGCCGCAATATTATTGCCCCCGACCAATTCAGCCATGGCACCCCACATATTTTTTCCGTAGGTGTAGCTGTATTCTGCCGGACCTTTGTCTCCCAGCTCAATATAGATGCTGGGCTTAGGTTGGTTTGCTTTTTGGATGCGGTTGGTAATCGTGGTCACCACCTGTTTGTAGGCCTTGGCAATCTTCTCGGCACGATCCGTTTCGCCAGTGATCTGACCTAAAATGCGGGTACTTGCCAAATGACGTTCCAACGTCTGCGCGTTGTAATCGATCACCACAACCGGGATGTGCGCTTGTTCTAGTCGGGCTAACTCAGCACCTAACGCTTTGTATTGCCAGTCAGCCAGCACTACCACATCTGGTTTGCTTGCCAGAACTTTTTCCATCGAGAAAGTCTGGTCTTGCACGTTACCGACGTTCGGTACTTTTGCGAGTTGCGGTTTGCTGGCGACATACATATCCCAAATTGCCGGGCGTGATTTTATAAACCAGCCACTGGAAATACCCGCTAAGTGATCGAATGACGCATCGCCGCCGACCGCAAAATAATCTTCAAGATAAAACCCCAGCAGCACTCGTTTGGCCGGTGCATCGATGGTGACTTTACGGCCTAAAACATCTTCGATCATGGTCGGTTTTGCCAATGCGAAGGTCGTTGTCAGGCTGAATATGAGCAATATGGTGAATCGTTTGATCCAGTTCATGGAGGGCCTTATTTGATTTAAATTAAGCGAATGATAATGGTTATCATTTATATCATCAAGCAGATACGATACACTTATCTCCGCAAAAAGATTTCCGGAGTTTTACATGAGTGATGCTGCTTTATTCGAACAGGCGCTGATCCGTCAGCGACAACGTGAATCCCGTCGTTGGAAATATCTCCTCGGTTTTATGGTGTTTATTGTCGGAAGTTTATTGTTGGATATCGCGACCGGCCCGTCCTTGCTGCCGGTGAAAGAGGTGGTGCTGGCGTTGATTTCACCCAGTCAGGCCGACAGCATGACGCGCACCATTGTGATGGAAATGCGCCTGCCGATCGCCTTGATGGCATTGGTGGTTGGCGCAGCATTGGGGTTAGGTGGCGCACAAATGCAGACCTTGCTGGATAACCCCCTCGCGAGCCCGTTTACGTTGGGTTTAGCGGCCGCAGCGGGGTTTGGTGCAGCGCTGGCCTTGGTTGCCAGCAGTCATTTTGGCGTGATGTCGATGTATAGCATTCCGCTTGGCGCGTTTTTTTTCAGTATGTTCGCGGCCTGCCTGTTATTCGGTCTGGCGCTGATGCGCCATGTCAGCAGTCAAACCATCATTCTGGCTGGGATTGCGTTGCTGTTCCTGTTTCAATCGTTGCTTTCACTGCTGCAATTTGTCTCATCGCCTGAACTGAATCAGCAGATCGTGTTCTGGTTATTCGGCAGCTTAATGCGCACCACCTGGGATTCTTTGACTCTCACCGCCGTCGTTACTGCGGTTTGCTCTGTCTTGCTTTATCGCGATGCCTGGAAACTGACGTGTTTACGCTTGGGCGAAGCGCGTGCGCGCAGCTTGGGGGTGAACATCAATCGTTTGCGCATCAAAACACTGGTGCTGGTGGCATTGATGACTGCTACCGCCATTAGTTTTGTCGGCATCATCGGCTTTATCGGGCTGGTGGCACCGCACATTGGCCGCATGTTGATTGGTGAAGACCAACGTTTCCTGATCCCGCTGTCTGCCTTGTGTGGCGCTGGTATGTTGTCGATTTCCTCCGTGATTTCAAAATCAATTATTCCCGGTGCGCTCTTTCCAATCGGGATCGTCACCGCGATTATCGGGGTGCCCTTTTTCATCTGGTTGATACTGGGGCGGGGGCGCAAACATGCTTGAGTTCAACAAGGTCTCGATGGCGATCGGCAAACATCCGCTGACGAAAAACTTGAGTGTGCAACTGCAACCGGGTCAGCTTCATGTCATTATCGGGCCGAACGGGACGGGCAAAACCAGCCTGTTGCGCGCCCTGTTTGGTGAATTGCCGCTGCAACAAGGGTCGATTAGGTTTCATGGGCGAACGCTTTCTGAGCTGGGGGCGAGCCAATGGCGACAGCAATTTGGTTATATGCCACAGAATACCCAACTAGAGCTCGATTTGAGTGTGCTGGAAGTGGTGGTTTTGGGGCGTTTACAAAGCCTGAAATTACGCCTGAGTGATGATGATTTACGAGCGGCTTTATCGGCGTTGCAAGACCTAGGCATTGCGCATTTAGCCGACCGCCCACTGCACTCGCTGAGCGGTGGTCAACGCCAGATGGTGTTATTTGCACAGGTGTTATTGCGCGACCCGCAAATCATGATGCTGGATGAACCGGTGAGTGCGCTCGATTTACAGCACCAAATGCATTTGATGGAGCACTTACTTCAACAAACCCGTGCAAAAAACTGGGTGACCTTAGTGGTGTTGCATGATTTCAATCTGGCAGCGCAGTTTGCCGATCAGTTGATTGTGTTGGCGGATAACCGGCTACAGGCGCTTGGTTCACCGGCTGATGTGCTGACCTCAGAACTGATTACCCGCTTGTACCAAGTGCCGGTGGATATTCATCATGATCGAGATGGGCTGCCTTATATCCGCACCTTAAGACAAGCGTGCTGAGAATATGATGGCATTTCGCTCAGGGCTCGATAGCTGGCGGGCGCTCAGTCCGGCTGCGCGCTTGCTGGTCACCAACGGTTTGGCATTCAACCTTGGTTTTTACATGATGATGCCGTATCTCGCGCAGCATCTGGGCGGCACGTTAGGGCTGGCCGGATGGGCGAGTGGGCTGATTATGGGCATGCGGGTGTTCAGTCAGCAGGGCTTATTTTTGCTCGGCGGTACGCTGGGTGATCGCATTGGATATCGCCCGGCCATTATCTGGGGTTGCCTCGTCCGTTCGGTTGGATTTGCGCTGCTGGGATGGGCGGAACATTTACCGCTCTTACTGTTGGCGGCGTTTCTGACCGGATTCGCCGGTGCATTATTTACCCCCTGCGCACAAGCTTATCTGGCGGCGGAATGTCGTGATCCAAACCAGCGACAGCAAGCATTTGTCCTGCATAATCTGGCAAGTGAAGCTGGGATGCTGCTTGGCCCGCTGGTTGGTCTGCTACTGACCAATCTCAGTTACATCATGACCGGATTGGTTTCGGGCGGCGTGTTTTTTCTACTGACCGGGCTGCAATGGTTTTATCTGGCAAAGCGGGTGGAACCAGAGAAAGCAGTGGAAACGCGTGTTTTGCAGCAGTGGCAAACCATTGTGAAAAACCGTTCTTTTCTGCGATTTACGCTATTCTCGGCCGCGTATGGGGTCTTGTTCCATCAGCTCTATTTATCCGTGCCGGCGTTTATTCAAAGTCAGCATCAAACCGCCGGTTTGCTCGGCAGTGTCTTTACCATCACGGCACTGATTGGCGTCGTGCTGCAACTTCCGGCGAGCCAGTGGGTACAACGAAGCCTCGGTATGCCTCGTGCCATTGGGCTAGGTTTGGCGGTAATGGGGCTGAGTTATCTGATGATGGGTTGGTTTGACCATTGGCCAGTGGCGGCGACGATTATGCAGGCGGTGCTGTTTTCACTCGGTTCGATTCTCTGTTATCCGCTGTTTTCTGCCCGATTGCCGCATTATGCCCAAACAGGACAGATGGGCAGTTATTACGGCTTTTATGCCAGTTTCGGCGGATGTGTCGCGTTACTGAGTAATTTGGTGATCGGCAGCCTGCTCGGTGCTGCCGGCTCGGTGCCGTCGGTTTGGATCTGGCATGGACTGGCGGTGTGCGGCATGGGGGCTGGCTGGTTGTTGTATCGGCAACTCAGCCAAGAAATACGGAGTGAACGCGTCTTCAGCAAGTCGCAGAACGGATAATTGCGGGTATCTTGTCGCGCATCAGCTCGATAAACAGTCGCAACTTCGCCGGATAATATTTGGCATACGGATAGACCAGATACACCGGCAGCGGCTCGGCTTCCCATTCCGGCAGCAGGCGTAATAACCGCCCTTCCTTGATGTCCTGATTCATCAGCCAGGATGAACCGATGCCAATACCAAGCCCTTTCACCGCAGCACTGCGCAGGGCATACAGACTGTCGGTGCTGAATACCGGGGTCAGCGGCAGCTGGATTTGCGGCTGTCCGGTGACATGCCGTAGCGTGATCTGATTGCGGTAAAACGTTTGCAGCGCGAGCCAAGGCAGCGTTTTCAGATCGTCAGGGTGCGCCGGCAGTGGACGTGAGGCAAAGAGTGCCGGTGCACCAATTAAGATGCGCGGGATCTCCGCCAGCCGAATGCGCACCATCGCCGGGTCGAGCACTTCGCCGACCTGAATCGCACAATCGATGCCTTCGGCGATGAAATCGCGGATGCTGCGGTCATCATGGAGCAGCCACTCGATCGTGACGCGCGGGTGCAACTGCATAAACTCCGTGAGCGGGGCGACCAGCACATCCTGGCCGAAAGCATGCGGCGCGATGATGCGCAACAAGCCTTCCGGTTCTCTGTCCACCCCTGTCAGATCCGAGGCAAAGACATCCCACTGCGTAAGAAACTGCTTGGCTCCGGCGTAACAGCGTTCACCGGCTTCCGATAAGCGCAGATGATGGGTCGAACGATGCAGTAAGCGCACCCCGAAGGCTTGTTCGAGTGTTTTCAGGCGGCGGCTGATGGTCGGTTGTGTGGTGTTCAGTTGCGTTGCGGCAGCGGAGAGGCTGCCCGCTTCCACGATCCGCACAAAGGTGCGCAGTAATTCCAGCCGGTCGGGGGTATTGGCTGAGAATAGAGTCTCCGGGCTGTTTTCTGCCATCACATCACTCCGTTTGGTTATTCGTATTACGTATAACAGATGTACGAGTCGGCTGCCTACCATCTTGAAAAGAAAAAAACGACACTGAAACTGTGAGATGGAACCTATTTCGAGAGGTAATTCAGATGACGGTTATACAAACGACGAATCAAAACGATGTAACCACAACCGACGCGCATCCTTTACCGGCATCGCTGACCACTTTTTTTGCCGCTGGTGCTGGTTTTTCCGTAGCGACCATTTATTACAGCCAGCCGCTGCTGGGTATGTTGACGGAACAGTGGCAGGTACCGGCGCAGCAGATTGGTTGGATCCCCAGCCTGACACAGCTGGGGTATGCACTCGGCATTCTGTTTCTGGCACCACTGGGCGATCGCTATGACCGTCGACGCATCATTCTGACCAAATCTGGCCTATTGATGCTGGCGTTGTTGGCAGCGGCGGCCGCGGGTGGATTGATGTCATTGCTGATTGCCAGCCTGGGGATCGGGTTGATGGCCACGATGGCGCAGGATATTGTCCCGGCCGCCGCAACACTGGCACCGGCCTCCCGCCGCGGTAAGGTGGTTGGTACGGTGATGACCGGTTTGCTGCTTGGGATCCTGCTGTCGCGCGTATTAAGCGGCCTGATTGCCGACTGGCTCGGCTGGCGCAGCATGTTTGTCTTGGCGGCGCTGAGTTTGCTGGCCATCTGGCTGGTGGCATGGCGTACGCTGCCTCGCTTTCAGGTGACCTCAACGCTGCCGTATCACCAGTTGCTGGCCTCGTTATTTCATCTGTGGCGGCAGTATGCAGCCTTGCGTCAGGCATCGCTGGTGCAGGGGTTGCTGTCGTTGAGTTTCAGTGCCTTCTGGTCAACGCTGGCGGTGATGCTGCACGGTGCACCCTTTCATCTGGGCAGCGCCGCCGCCGGTTTGTTTGGTTTGGCCGGTGCCGCGGGGGCCTTGATGGCGCCCGTGGCGGGGAAACAGGCGGATCGCATTGGCCCGGTCAAGGTGGCGATGTGCGGTGCCGCATTGGTGGTGTTCTTTTTCCTGATGATGACCGGCATGTCCTTGGCTGCCACCTCGGTCACGTTACAGCTTGTCGTGCTGGCGGTGGGCACGGTCGGGTTTGATATGGGCGTACAGATTTCGCTGATCGCCAATCAGACGCTAGTGTATAGCCTCGAACCGGCCGCACGCAGCCGTCTGAATGCCCTGTTGTTGGTGCTGATGTTTGTCGGCATGACGCTCGGCTCGGTGTTGGGCAATCTGATGCTGGCGCACTTTGGCTGGGTCGGCGTGACCGGATTGGCGACTGTTACCGCGGTGCTGGCGCTGTTGCTGCGGATGAAAAAGACGGCCTAACCGAATCAACAAACAGCCCTGACGGGCTGTTTTCATATTGAATGAGGAAAAGCAGTCACCTGTTCCGGTTATGGCTGAGTGATCGTGGCCACCGCCTGAATGATATTTTTTTCCAGACTGTCAATGATGGGGTCTCTTTGGGGTTTGGCATGGTGTAAGCGGATACCCAGCGAAGGTAAGGTCGGTAAACCTAGCTCCTCGCCGTGAATGCATTGTAATGCGGCAGGCAGTCCGGCGCGGGTGCGTACAGTGATCCCTAAACCAGCGTTGACCGCAGACCAGATACCCGCCAGGCTTTGACTGGTCAAGACAATACGCCAGGGAATATGGGCTTCGTCCAATAAACTGAGTGCTTGCTGGCGGATTAGGCACGGCGCTTCAAACAATATCAGCGGGATGGGTTCTTTTCTTTCTTGCCAAGATGTCAGATTTTGCTCGGCACGACCGATCCAGTGCAGTGGCAATTCACCCAGCAGGATGGAATGAGCGGTATCAAGATTTCCTGCCCACGTGAGGGCGAGATCGAGCTGGTCTGTATGGATTTGCGTGATCAGTTCAGCATTGCGTGCAATTTTGGCTTCAATGCTGACATTCGGATGAGCCCGGCTAAAACCCGCCAGCACCCCCGTGAGCAAATGTTCACCAAAATCTTCCTGAAACCCCACACGAACGGCTCCGGCCAGATTCATATTTCCTAAGGCCTGATTGGCTTCATCATTCAGCGCCAGCATGCGTTTGGCATATGAATATAAGATCTCGCCAGCCGGCGTTAACTTCAGATGTCGTCCGTTCTTTTCCAGGATCACTTGTCCGGTTTGTTCTTCCAGTTTTTTCAGATGTGCACTGATTGCGGATGTGGATTTACATAAATATTCCGAGGCTTTGGCAAAACTGCCGGCATCCATGCCCATCGTAAACGAACGTAGCGCATCCAAATCGTAGATGATTTTTTTCATGAAAATTAATCCTGAAATTCAGAATGATTAGTTCAAAACATTCCAATATTTTTAATGATGCTTACGCAGTATGGTTGAGATGTCAACGATGGTCAGGCAACAGGAGTTTACAACATGAATATGATCAACAACGCGGGTAAAAACGCATTCGGGCAGATAGCACCCAAATTTGCCCAGCTTTCTGACGACGTGCTTTTCAATGATATTTGGCAACGCAGTGAGCTTCCGGCCAGAGAGCGCAGTCTGATCACGGTGGCGGCGTTAGTGGCATTAAACCGCAAAGAGCAATTGCCATTTCATGTGCAGTTTGCGCTGGAAAATGGTGTATCGCGCGAAGAACTCACGGAAGCCATCACCCATCTGGCGTTCTACGCCGGGTGGCCGGTCGCCGCGACAGCTTTGCAGGTATTAGCTACGTTGCAATCGAATTAAACGGAGGAAGCCAGTATGCCTTTTACCCGGATCTCACTACTGAAGGGGAAATCTCCGGATTATCTTCGCGCCGTTTCGAATGCTTTGCATACGGCGCTGGTCGAAACATTTGATGTTCCGGCCGACGACCGTTTTCAGGCGATACATCAGCATGAAAAAACAGAATTGATCTTTGATGCGCACTATATGGGCGGCCCACGGAGCGACGATTTCATTCTCTTCCAGATCACGGCTGGAAAAGAGCGGAATGAGCAGACCAAAAATAACTTTTATCACCGGCTGGCGGCTCTGTTAGCAAGTGATCCCGGCGTTGCTCCGGAAAATGTCATGGTCATCATTCAGACCACAGCGATGACTGACTGGTCGTTTTCCCATGGTCAACCGCTTGCCGCCATGATGCATCTGCGTTAATCAGAAGAGGTGAATTATGCTCTGTATGCAATATAGTTTTGTGTTGCCAGCGGGTTACGATATGGCGCTGATCCGCAACCGTATTGAAAGCAAAGGTCATTTGCTCAATGGCTTTAATGGCTTGAAATTTAAAGCCTATCTTTATGCCTGCCAGGATGAAAACCAACCGGCATCGGAGAATTTGTATGCCCCGTTTTATCTGTGGGAAAACAGCGACGGCATGAGTGAGTTTTTATCTTCGGCTGGTTTTGCCCGGCTCTGTCGTGATTTTGGTGTGCCGTCGGTAAAAACCTGGGTGCCTTGGTTTTCCGAATTACAGGCAAACCTCACAGAAGCAAAATATGCCAGTCGTGAGATAGTGTCTATTCCGGCTTATTGTGATTTGGCGGAGTTGAAAGCGCAGGAAACCGCCCGTGCCCGTCAGTCAATCACAGAGCGTGGCGCCCTGGCATCACTGGTGGCGTTTGAACCGAGCAACTGGTCACTCGTCCGGTTCAGTTTATGGCGTGACCGACCATTGTCCGGTGAAAATCCGGTGCAGCTTTATGATGTCGGATACATTGCGCAGTAACTGTCGCACCGAAATAAAAAACAGCCCTGACGGGCTGTTGTCATATCAGGCGAGGAGAAGAAAAACCGTTAACCGACTACACCGGCGCGTTCCAGCATGGCGTGCAGTAACACGTTGGCCCCGGCGGTGACCTGCTCCGGCTGTGTATCTTCAATCTCGTTATGGCTGATGCCATCTTTGCACGGGATGAAAATCATGCCGGTCGGGGCCAGCATCGACATATAGACCGCGTCATGACCGGCACCGGAGACGATGTCCATGTTGGAATAGCCGAGTTTATCCGCCGCATGACGCACGGCAGCCTTGCAATCAGGGTGGAAGGGCGCTGCCGGGTAGTGAGAGACCTGCGTGATCGCAATCGACAAGCCGGTTTCTGCGGCCACCTGATCGGCATAGGTACGAATGGCGGCATCCATCTCATCGACCAAAGCGTCGGTCATATTACGGAAATCAATCGAGAATTTGACTTGCCCCGGGATCACGTTACGGCTGTTTGGGAACACCTGCACCATGCCGACCGTACCGCGCCCGTGCGGGCCGAAGCGGTTGGCAATCGCGACCACTTCCTGCATCACGCGTGCGGCAACCTGCAACGCATCCTGACGCAGTGCCATCGGGGTTGGCCCCGCGTGGGCTTCCATGCCGGTGACCACGCAGTCATACCAGCGAATACCGAGCACGGCCTGCACCACGCCAATGGTGATGCCTTCGTCTTCCAGAATCGGGCCCTGTTCGATAT
This sequence comes from Tolumonas lignilytica, assembly GCF_000527035.1. Taxonomy (NCBI): domain Bacteria; kingdom Pseudomonadati; phylum Pseudomonadota; class Gammaproteobacteria; order Aeromonadales; family Aeromonadaceae; genus Tolumonas; species Tolumonas lignilytica. The sequence continues at coordinate 1,642,840 of NZ_AZUK01000001.1, read as the reverse complement.
GCGCTTCAAAATAGGCGCCAATCGGATGATCGCCTGGCTCCTGCTCACCGATATAACCAATGCGTTCCAGCTCACCCTTGACGGTTTTACCTTCGGTATCGGTGGCGGCGTAGGCATGTTCCAGCGAGAAAATATGGGCGAAGACACCTGAGCCCATCATCACCGGCACAAAACGTGAGCCTTCCTCGTTAGTCCAGAACGCCAGTTCGACCGGGGCCTCGGTTTCGATATCGTAATCGTTCAGGGTGCGGATGACTTCCAATCCGGCCAATACACCGAAGTTGCCATCGAATTTGCCGCCAGTCGGTTGGGTGTCGATGTGGCTACCTGTCATGATCGGGGGCAGGCTGTTGTTGCGTCCGGCCCGGCGCATGAAGACATTGCCGATTTTATCAATGGTGACAGAGAGGCCCGCGTCCTTGGCCCAGCCGATCACCAAATCCCGCCCTTGCCGGTCAAGATCGGTCAGGGTTAAGCGACACACGCCGCCTTTGGGAGTAGCGCCGATTTGGGCCAGTTCCATCAGTGATTGCCACAAGCGATCCCCTTTCACCCGCACATCCGGTAACACCGGGGTCGTGGCAGGGGCGGTAGTGATGACGGTATCCATATTCCTTCTCCTTAAAATTCGGTGATGAGGATCAGCGTTTGACGGCGGTCGGTGCCAGTGTTTGTGCGCGCACCGCGTTCGCGGCGAAGTTGGCACCAAATGCCGGACGCTTGATATAACGGCCGGCCCCCGCCTGCGCCCGTAACTCGCCGTTGAGCCAGACCAGATTGCCCTGACTGACGGTGTAGGTCGGAATACCTTTGACGGTGCGTCCTTCAAAGACGTTGAAGTCGTTTTTGGAGTGATGCGTTTTCGCCGAGAGGGTTTTGCTGCCGGTTGGGTCCCACACCACCAGATCGGCATCGGCGCCCACGGCGATCAGCCCCTTGCGGGGATAGAGATTGAACAGCTTGGCGGTGTTGGCCGAGGTGATGGCGACAAATTCGCTCGGTGTCAGGCGGCCGGTATTGACCCCCGCATCCCAAATCACCGCCATGCGTTCTTCCACGCCGCCACAACCATTCGGGATCTTGGCGAAGTTCTCTTTGCCGGCGGCTTTTTGCGCCGCACAGAAGGTGCAGTGATCGGTGGCGGTGGTGTGTAACTGGCCGGATTGCAGGCCGCGCCATAACGCTTCCTGATGGGGTTTTGCCCGAAACGGCGGGCTCATGACATGGGCGGCAGCCTTGGTGAAATCGGGGTCGCGATAGACGCTGTCATCGATCACCAGATGGCCGGCCAGCACTTCGCCATAGACGCGCTGGCCCCGAGCGCGGGCACGGGCAATGGCATCAGCCGATTCCTGACAGGAGACATGCACGATATAAATCGGTACGCCCAGCACATCGGCAATCGCAATCGCCCGGTTCGCCGCTTCGCCTTCCACCATCGGTGGACGTGACAGCGGATGACCTTCCGGGCCGGTAATGCCCATCTTGGCGACTTCCTGTTGCAGCAGATACACCAGCTCGCCGTTTTCGGCATGTACCGTCGGCATCGCGCCGAGTTCCAAGGTGCGGCGGAAGCTGTTTACCAGTGTTTCGTCGTCGCACATGATGGCATTTTTATAGGCCATAAAATGTTTAAAGCTGTTGATGCCTTCCTCGCGGACCAGCGTTCCCATATCGCGGTGTACGCTGTCATCCCACCAGGTGATGGCGACATGAAAACCATAATCGGTGGCGGCCGATTCCGCCCAGCCACGCCAATCGCGGTAGGCTTCCATCAGCGGTTGCTGCGGATTGGGGATCACAAAATCGATGATGGAAGTGGTGCCGCCGGCCAGTGCCGCCGCGGTGCCGCTGTAGAAATCGTCGACCGTGGTGGTGCCCATAAACGGGAAGTTCATATGGGTGTGCGGGTCGATGCCACCCGGCAGCACATATTGCCCGCCAGCATCGATGACGCTGCAACCCCGGGGCGCATGCTCGCGCACCTGTTCACCGACCCCGACGATCAGACCATCAACACACAGCACATCGGCACGGAATTCCCGATCCGCATTGACGACGGTGCCACCTTGAATTAATACACTGTTGCTCATAACCGATCCCTCATGCTCGCAAAGCCAGTTCAGGGTACGCATAGTGCGTGCCGGATCTGAAACCGGCTATATTCTGGCTGCCACCCGCGAGCGGCAGCCCTGGTTGGTCAGGCGATAACCGTGGTCTTGATGGCCATCGGGTTATTCGGATGGGTGGTCCAGTTGGCGTAATCAGCGCTGACCACCTTACCGGTTCGTAAGTCGGTCTCACCGGGCTGCAGTTGACGCATGGTGATGCAGTTTTCCACCGGACAGATCGAGACGCACAGATTGCAGCCGACACACTCTTGCTCTTTCACCTCGAAGTGGCGTTCGCCGTCTTTCATGCTGGTGATCGCCTGATGGGAGGTGTCTTCGCAGGCGATATGGCATTTACCGCATTTGATGCAGCTATCCTGATCAATCACGGCTTTTTCCACGTGATTGAGATTGAGATAACGCCAGTCGGTGACGGTCGGCACGGCCTTGCCGCGGAAGTCATCAATGGTCTGGTAACCGTGTTGCTCCATGTAGTTGTTCAGACCGCTGATCATCTCTTTGACGATGCCAAACCCGTGCACCATCGCGGCGGTACACACCTGTACGGTGCTGCACCCCAGCGCGATAAATTCCGCAGCATCGCGCCACGTGGAAACCCCACCGATACCGGACATCGGTAAGCCCTGGGTTTCGGCATCCCGCGCGATTTCCGCCACCATATTCAGTGCGATTGGTTTGACCGCCGGGCCGCAATAACCGCCGTGCGAACCCTGTCCGCCGGTGCTGGGTGACATCACCATCTGGTCGAGATCGACGCCGATAATGGAGTTGATGGTGTTGATCAGCGATACGGCATCGGCACCCCCGCGTTTCGCGGCCCGCGCCGGATAACGGATGTCGGTGATGTTGGGCGTGAGTTTGACGATGACCGGCAGACGGCAATATTGCTTACACCAGCGGGTCACCATCTCGATGTATTCCGGCACCTGACCGACGGCGGCACCCATGCCACGTTCACTCATGCCATGCGGACAGCCAAAGTTCAGCTCGATGCCGTCGGCACCGGTCTGTTCGACCAGTGGCAGAATATATTTCCACGACTCTTCATCACACGGCACCATGAGCGAGACCACCAGTGCCCGGTCGGGCCAGTTGCGTTTCACGCGGGCGATCTCTTCGAGGTTGATCTCGAGGCTGCGGTCGGTGATCAGCTCGATGTTGTTGAGGCCGATGATTTTGCGATCCTGTGAACGCAGCGTGCCGTAACGCGGGCCGCTGACGTTAACCACGTGCGGATCGATGCCCAGTGTTTTCCACACCACGCCACCCCAGCCGGCTTCATAGGCGCGCACGACGTTGTATTCTTTGTCGGTCGGAGGGGCCGAGGCCAGCCAGAACGGGTTCGGGCTTTTGATGCCTAAGAAATTACTGCTGATATCAGCCATGACAAGACTCCTCTACAGACAACGCAACCGGGGATGCACCTTCACTGGCGCGCAGGGTTTTATCGATCGAGAACGCGGCAATTTTGCCTAAGCGCACGGCATCGACCGTGAGGTCGAGGCCACCTTCAACGCAGTCGCCACCGGCCCAGACACCGGGCAGGGATGTCCGGCCATCGGCATCGACCGCGATCCGTCCGTTGCGTAATTGCAGTTCAGCACCGGCGGCGGCAGGGAGATAAGTCTGACCGATGGCTTTTATGATCATGTCGGCTGGTAAGGTGAAGGTTTCGCCGGTTTCGGTGAGTTTACCTTCCTGTTCGTGGGTCACGGCGAAGGTCATGCCGGTGATGTTTCCCTGCTCGGAGGTAATGGTTTTGGGGGCCGCCCAGCGTCGGATGGTAACGCCATTGCTGCGTGCCCAGTCGATCTCCACCTGCGAGGCTTTCATGGCCTGCTCACCCCGGCGATAGACCATAGTGACTTCGCGGGCTCCCAGTTTTTTGGCCTGTACCGCCGCATCCACCGCCGTCATGCCGCCGCCAATGACAATGACCTGACGACCGATTGCGACCTCGGCTTGGTCGGCCGCCTGACGCAGTTCGGCGATAAAATCGACGGCTTCACGCAGACCACTGACATCGGGTTCTGCAATGCCCAGCGCATTGACGCCACCGAGCCCCATCCCGAGAAACACGGCATCGTAATCACGTTGCAAGTCGGCAAGTGTCATATCCCGACCTAATGTCTGACCAGTTTTTACTTCAATGCCGCCGATCGAGAGCAACCAGCGGATCTCGGTCTGGGCAAAATTGTTGGTGGTTTTATAGCTAGCCAAGCCATATTCGTTGAGGCCACCGAGTTTATCTTTGGCTTCAAACAGCACGACATCATGTCCCAGCCGCGACAGGCGATGCGCGACGGTGAGCCCTGCCGGGCCAGAGCCGACGACCGCGACTTTTTTGCCACTCAGCGCGGCGCGGGTAAACAGTGGCTTCCCCGGATCAACCAGATAGGTGTCGGTGGCATAACGTTGCAGCAGACCTATTTCTACCGGTTTACTCTGTTGCGCATTGCGCACGCAGGCTTGTTCGCACAGGCTTTCAGTCGGGCAGACACGGGCACACATGCCGCCGAGTTCGTTGGCTTCCAGAATTACTTCGGCAGCGCCGCGAATATTGTGCTGGGCGATCCGGTGAATAAAACTCGGGACATCGATACCAGCCGGGCAGGCTTTGGTGCAGGGAGCGTCATAACAGTAATAGCAACGATCTGCTTCAATTAAGGCTTGTGAGGCCGTCAGCGGGGCATGGCTGTCGCAGAAATTGCGGGCGTAATCTGACGGGCTGAGTCGGCCCGGTAAAATGCCGGGGGCATCGACGCCGACCGGGGTTGGATTTTTCATTAGGCGCTCCTCCATGAAACTCGGTCATCACATAATCCTGACCAGTTGGTTAAGATTTCAGAGGAAGTACTGCGATTAACGTGCCAACCTGACCAAACGGTCAGGAATGTGCATTAAATAGGCGATTAAGCGCTGAAAAGTGGGTCGGCGGGCCAAAATGAAGGCAGGAAACCGGCTCGTTTTGGTGTGAATTGCACCGGGAACGGGCTAAAGTTGCTGCAAAAATGCGCAGCAGGCGGGCATTATTCCAGCCCGCAAGTACGAAACACCACAGACAAGACATGCCGGATCGCGCGTTCCTGCGCATCCGCAGTGTCGGTGCTTTCACCTAACACAGCCTGGATCTGAATATCAAAATCGGCATAGGTCTGGGTGATGGACCAGATGGAAAAGAACAGATGCGTGCTGTCGATCGGGCGGATTTTTCCCTGTGCGATCCAGCTATCCATGACGGCCGCTTTCGCCGCCACCAACTCTTTCAGTTCGGTATGCAGCAATTCATGGATGACCTTGGCCCCCTGTAGCAACTCGTTGGCAAACAGCTTCGAGGCATCGGGGCGTTCAAACGAGAGTCGCATCTTCTGGCGGACATAGGCTTCGAGCGCCTGTTTCGGATCAGAATCCGCCGTGATCGCATCCATCGGCGTTAACCAGTCGTGCAGGATCTGATTCAACACATGCAGATAGAGATTCTGCTTATTGCCGAAGTAGTAATGCAGATTGGCCTTGGGCAACTCGGCCTCGTCGGCAATTTGCGCCATCGTGGTTCCTTTAAAGCCGCTGCGCGAAAAGGTGCGTTCCGCTGCCGCCAGAATCCGCGTCTCATTGCTGAGGCGAATGCGACCTTTGGCATCATCATCGAGTGTGGCCGGCTCATCCAGCAGCGAAAAGGGGGTGCTGGAAGGGGTGTCATTTTCGGCATTCAGGCTGTGGGTTGTCATAGGCACATCTACATTGCTATCAGGAACACGGCGGAGCCCGCCAGATCAAGGTGTGGCACTTTATCATTATGCGATGACAAACGAGAATATTTTAGCGGCAGGAAGTGCGATCTCCCGACAACCAAGGGATGTCGTCAGGAGATCGCGGGTGGAAGCATTACAATTTGGATGCGGCGTCCCAGACCACATGCGACATGGCTTTGTCACCCGGATCTTTCTTGATGACCGGTGAACTGCCGCCGCTTAACAACACGCTGACGGTGCGTTTATACGCCGCCGGCTCGAGGTAGCCCATCTGCTTGGTATTGGCATGGCTGATCAGCTTGGCGACGTTTTCCATCTGACGTTGCTGTACTTCCAGTGTGGCCGCCCCGGAGGCATCTTGCCCGACGACAATCTCAGCCGCTTCCTTCGGATGGCTGACCGCATAGTTCCAGCCTTGCAGCGAGGCTTTGACAAACTTCGCCATTTTCGAGACGAAGGCTTTGTTTTTCAGATTCGGTTCCAGCACATATAAACCGTCTTCCAGTGTGGAAACGCCCTGATCTTCATAGGCGAAGGTAATCAGCTCCTCTGGTTTCATGCCGGCATCGATCAACTGCCAGTATTCGTTGTAATTCATGGTGGAAATACAGTCGGCCTGACCCTGCAGCAGTGGGTCGACGTTAAAGCCCTGTTTCAGCACCTTGATATCGACATCCGGTTTGTAGCCCAGCTTGTTCATCCAGTTGAAGAACGGATATTCGTTGCCGCCAAACCAGACGCCCAGCGTTTTGCCTTTCAGATCTTTGGGCGAACTGATCCCGCTGGCCTTTTTACAGGTCAGCATCAGGCCGGAACGATCAAACACCTGGCTGATATTGACCAGCGGCACTCCGGCTTCACGGGCGGCCAGCGCATCCGGCATCCAGTTGACGATGACGTCGGCCGATTTTCCGGCAATCACCTGCACCGGCGAGATGTCGGTGCCGCCCGGTTTGATGGTGACATCGAGCCCGGCATCTTTATAAAAGCCTTTTTCCTGTGCCACGTAATACCCGGCAAACTGCGCCTGCGGCACCCATTTCAGTTGCAACGTGACCTTCTCGGCGGCGGAGGCTCCGGTTGCAGTGAACGTCATCGCCATCATGGTTGCGGCGGCGAGAATATGTTTACGAAAAGCAGTGTTCTTGGTCATCGGTTGATCCTCTGTTTTTGTTTCGAAACACATCAAGTCCCTATGAAACTCGCTGCGGTGAATAAAAAGGTTATCTGTGGTGACCCCGGATCGCGGGATGCCAGAAGGTCACCCGCCGTTCCAGCCGAACCAGCAGGGCATATAGGCCGGAACCGACCAGTGAGGCGACCACAATGGCGGCCCAGACCACCGGCATATGCATGCGTGCCGCTTCTGCCGAGATACGAAAACCCAGCCCGGCGGTCGGGGAGCCGAAAAATTCCGCGACAATGGCACTGATCAACGCCAGCGTGGAGTTCACTTTCAGCGCGTTGAAGATAAACGGCATCGCGGCTGGCAGACGCAGTGCCAGTAAGGTCAGGCGTGGACTGGCGGCATACGAATACATTAATTCCTGCTCCAGTTTGCCGGTGGCCTGTAACCCGGCCAGGGTGCTGACCAGTGCCGGAAAGAAGGTCACCAGCACAATCACCGCCGCCTTGGAGGGCCAGTCAAAACCAAACCACATCACCGCAATCGGCGCGACCCCGACCAGCGGAATGGTGCTGGTCAGGTTGGCCAGCGGCAGCAACCCCCGTTGCAGGAAGGGAAAACGCTCGATCAGAATCCCGGTTAGTATCCCCAGACCGCTGCCGAGCAGATAGCCGATCACCACCGATTTCAGTACGGTCTGTACAAAATCACCGGCCAGCAAGCCGGCGTTATCCATGATCGCCTGCAAAATGGCCAGTGGAGTAGGGAGTAACACCTGCGGCACCGCAAATACGGTCACCAGCAGTTGCCAGAAATAGAGCAGCCAGCCGCCGAACAAGGCCGCCACGGCGCCCTGTGGTAAATGTGCGAGTCGGGCTTCTGCCAGACGCTGTACGGTCAGTTGCGCCAGCAGTGCCAGTGACAGCACCAGCAGCCAGTAACCGGCAGCAGGCTGTGCCAGCGCCCCGAGACGCAGTAACTGCAATCCGGCCAACGCCGTCAGAAAGGTGAATACGGCGGAGTGGAACAGCGCCAGCGGCGACCAGATGGCATACAGTGCCGCCGCCAGCAGCGTCATGCCAATCATCATGGCCGGGCTATGCACCGTCCACAGGATGTCGGTGGCGGTTTGTTGCAGGGGTTGCGTCAGGGCAACCCCGGTCATCAGCAGCGAGAGGAGCAGGCTCAGATAGCCAGAATGCAGGGGTTTCATACCGTTCTCCTTGTGCGCATGACGATGCGTTCCAGCAGGCTGACCAGCGCCGTCAGCAACAATCCCAGCAGTGATGCCATCACCAGGGCTGACCAGATCTGGATTGTGTTGCCGTAATAGGAACCGGTAAGCAGGCGGGCGCCGAGTCCGGCCTGTGCCCCGGTGGGTAGTTCGGCAACCATGGTGCCGACCAGCCCGCTGGCAATCGCGACCCGGAAGGCCGGAAACAGGAATGGCAGCGACGCCGGCAGACGCAGCAGCCAGAAGGTGTCCAGCTTGCCGGTCGCGTAGGTATGCAGCAACTCCATCTCCAGTTTCTGCGGGGAGCGTAACCCCTGCACCATGGCGACCGTGACCGGGAAGAAACAGAGATACATGGCGATCACAGCCTTGGGGAGCAGCCCGGTGATACCCAGACTGCCCAGGATGATCAGCACAATGGGTGCAATGGCCAGCACCGGCACCGTTTGCGAAGCCACAATCCACGGTAGCAGCGCTTTATCCAGCGTTTGTGAGTGTACGATGCACACCGCCAACAGCAGCCCGAGAACCACTCCCATGCTGAAACCGGTCAGGGCAGCGCTGGCGGTTACCCAGGTATGCAGCAGCAGATTGCGCGGCGACGACAGCGACCACTGGGTCAGGCTGTGCCAGATATCCAGCAGGATCTGATGCGGCGCCGGCAACACCGGACGCGCCATATTCAGGGTGGTCAGGACAAAATCGCCGTACCCCCAGTGGCCATTCTTGGGTAATACCCGAGCGATCGCGCCGGGGGCATTGAGGCCGATTGTCAGGCAATACCAGAACAGAATAGCGGCGAGCACGATCACCGAAACCGGCAAGACATGCTGACGAAAGGTCTCAGTGTTCATGATGCCCCTCCGCCAGTGCTTCTCTGACCTCATGCGCCAGTTGCATGAATTCCGGGGTATCGCGCAGGGCCAGCGTGCGTTCGCGGGGAAGCGGGGAGTCGATGATTTTGACGATACGGCCGGGGCGTGGCGACATCACCACAATTCGGGTCGAGAGATACACCGCCTCGGAAATCGAGTGCGTCACAAACACCACGGTGCGCTGCTCGGCACACCACAGATCCTGTAGTTGCTGATTGAGGCTGTCGCGGGTGATTTCATCCAGTGCGCCGAATGGTTCGTCCATCATCAGGATCTTTGGTTTAAAACCCAGTGCGCGGGCAATCGAAACCCGCTGCTGCATGCCGCCGGAGAGTTGCCACGGATACTTGTCTTCAAACCCGCTTAATCCGACACGGGCCAGTTGCTCACGGGCGATCGACTCGGCTTCTGCGGCCAGCTTACCCTGGATCTGCAACGGCAGCAGGACGTTTTGTAAGACCGTGCGCCACGGAAACAGCGCCGGAGCCTGAAACACATAGCCATAGGCACCGGCTTGACGCGCTTCCGATGGCGTCATCTCATTCACCAGCAGTTCACCGGAGGTGATCGATTCCAGATCGGCAATCGCCCGCAGCAGGGTGGTTTTGCCACAGCCGGACGGGCCAATCAGCGAGACAAATTCCCCCTGACGAATGGTGAGGTCAATATCGTGCAACGCATGCACCGGCTTATCGGCTGCCGGATAAATCAGGTTGGCATTGCGGGCAATTATCGCCGGGCGGGCTAACGCCGGTTCAGGCTGAACTGGCAATGGTTCCGTTGTCAGCAGTTGAAGGGAATGGTTCATGGCGTCCTCGCCTCTGCATTTTTTGACTGTTTGGTTAGGTTTTTCTTTGCAGAGGCTATGCCAATCCTAAAAATAGTGTTTTTTCAAAAGATTAGACATAAAAGGCGGGAGCAGAACCACCGGACATAATTGTTTAAAAAACAATCATGGTGCAGTGGTCTGTGCAAATGAGCCGAAATGGCGCAAAAATTGACCAAGCGGTCAGGGCGTGAGTTGTAACAGTTTTTGCCGGGTCGCATCATCATCGGCGACATAAACCATCAAGCGTTCACCGTTGGCGGGTGCCGACCACCAGTTCACCTGATAAACACTGAGCAAACCAAGCTCCGGATGCTGGAACTGTTTATGGTGGTTTTCAATATCCAGAATTTCATAGCGTTCCCACAATTCACAGAAATGGGCCGAACTCTGGCGCAAGGAATCCAGACGCGCATTCCACAGCGGATCATCCCGGTGTTTGGCCATCGACGCGCGAAAACTGCCGACCAGTCGGGGCAGGATCTGATCAATATTCACCAGTCGCTGCCGCCATCCCGGATGATTAAAGGCCAGATACAGACAATTGCATTCCTCATCGCTCAAGGCAGAGAGCTCAATGCCGGTGAGGCTGACATAGGCCTTGTTATGACCCAGGATATCAAAGCGGGCATTCTGAATAATGGCCGGCAGCGGTGACAACTGATCGAGGATCAGCTGATTGGCTTCGGTTAATTTCCGGCACTGACGGCGGTGGCTGGTGGGTTCGGTCAGTCCGGCCAGTGAGAACAGGTGCCGTGTTTCTGCTTCGCTGCATCGCAGCGCCTGCGCAATGGCACTCAGGGTGATGGCCGAGGCTTTGACATCGCGCCCCTGTTCCAGCCAGGTGTACCAGGTGGTACTGACATCTGCTAGCTGGGCAACCTCTTCACGCCGCAACCCCGGTGTACGGCGACGCCCGTTGTAGACTATACCCACTCGAACCGGATCCAGACTTTCCCGGCGGGAACGCAAAAAAATACCCAGCTCGATGGCCGGATTCGGGTCGGCATTGCCGCTGCTTGGCATTGGCATGAGAGGGGTCATTGGCATCGTGATACCTGCTGAAAATCGTGATCCGAGTAGTTCTTATACCAGGATAACTGCTCACTGGTACCCGTTTAATTCGTTCTGCATAGTGACGCTGTTAGTTGGGTTTTTCAAGGAGTCAGTATGAATAAAGTCTCTGCACCACTCACCTTTGCAGGCCTCACGATCCTGATGGCCGGGCAGTTGTTGCCCTTGATCGATTTTTCCATCGTCAATGTCGCACTGGATGCTGTCGCAGCAGCCTTGCATGCCAGTCATGTGGAGCTGGAACTGATGGTGGCGGTGTACGGTGTCGCCTTTGCCGTTTGTCTGGCGATGGGCGGACGGCTCGGCGATAACTTTGGCCGACGTCGCATCTTTACGCTCGGGGTCTGGCTGTTTGGCCTGGCTTCGCTGGGGTGCGGGTTATCTACATCTATCCTGATGTTGCTGATTGCCCGTGCCTTGCAAGGGATAGGTGCTGCGCTGATTGTGCCGCAGATCCTGGCGACGATTCATGTCTCACTGTCCGGGCGCGCGCACTCCCGTGCGTTGGGCCTCTATGGCTCAGTGGGTGGGATGGCATTTATTGTCGGACAAGTGCTGGGCGGCTGGCTGGTCTCTGCCGATGTTGCCGGCATGGGCTGGCGCAGTGTCTTTTTGATCAACATTCCGGTGTGTGTGGTCATTCTGCTGTTCTGTTCCCGCTGGGTACCTGAAACCTGGAAAGAGCAGGCGGCTGGCGTCGATTGGCCGGGGACGCTGATTCTGGCCACGGTGATTGTCTGTCTGCTGGTGCCCGTTGCGATGGGGCCGGTCTTTCACTGGTCATGGCCCTATGTGGCGATGCTGTGTCTGGTCATCCCACTCACACGGTTATTCTGGCTGACCGAGCTATCACAGCAACAGCAAAACCGGGCCCCGCTGATGCCACCGAGTTTATTGAAGCTGTCTTCTGTGCAATTTGGCTTGGTACTGGCGGTGCTGTTCTTTGCCTGCTGGAGCGGCTTCATGTTTGCGATGGCACTGACGCTGCAAGCCGGGCTTGGCATGAGCGCCTCTCATTCCGGTGATTCTTTTGTAGCACTGGGGTTTGCCTATTTTGTCGGTTCGTTGCTCAGTGCCCGGATCACCGCCAAAATCGGCCAGATCCGCACATTATTGACCGGTTGTGCCATCCAGATGTGCGGTTTGATTGGGCTGATCGCGACCATCCACACCGTCTGGCCGGCGTTAACGCTGGTTTCACTGATTCCGACAACCAGTCTGATGGGCTTTGGGCAGTCTTTCATTGTCAGCAGTTTTTTCCGGATCGGACTATCAGAAGTGCCTGCGAAAGATGCCGGCAGCGGCAGTGCCATCCTGACCACGGTACAGCAAGCTGCGTTCGGGCTGGGTTCTGCCTTGCTGGGCAGCCTGTTCTATCAGATCTATCAAGCGACACAAGACTACCATGACGCTGTCATCGGGGCCTTGTGCGGGGAGTTGGTGCTGATGAGCATAGTGGTGATAAGCACCTGGGTTTATGCTCATCACCGGCAATCAGCGAAAACGGCGGTCGCGGACTGAAAATCCCCAACAGTGCCGGAAAGCTTAATGTAGCTTGGCTTCGTAAAGCTGATACTGGTTTCTTCCGGCCTGTTTTGCCTGATACATCGCCTGATCGGCCTGTGCTAATAGTTGTTCGGCCGTCAGGTTGCTGGCTTGCTGATAAAAGGTGAGACCGATACTGGCACTGACATTCAGTGGCAAAGTGCCGATAGACAGTGTCTTGGCGATGGAGTTTAGCAGGCGGGTGACCAGATGCAGCCAGGGGCGTTCCTGATTGACGGTAAACAGGGCGACAAACTCATCGCCGCCAAGCCGTGCCACGACATCGGTGCCGCGCAGCACTTTTTTCATGCGTTGTGCGATGGTGACCAGTACCTGATCGCCGACGGCATGACCATAGGTATCATTGATCTGTTTGAACCCATCCAGATCAATATAGGCTACACACAGTTGCGTCAGTGCATGGTTATTTTGCTGAATGGCCAGTGTCAGTTTATCTGTCAGCTGTGCCCGGTTGGGCAGGCCGGTCAGTTGGTCATAAAAAGCCTGTTGTTCCAGTTGTTTTTCATACTGTTTGCGATCAGAGATATCCGAAAATAAGCTGACATAGTGATGTGTTTCGTTTTTCGCGTTTTTGACGGCGCTGATCGTCTGCTGCTCTGCAAAAATGTCACCGTTTTTCCGCCGGTTCCAGATTTCACCACTCCAATGCCCGACCTCCAGTAACTGTCGCCAGAAGGCATGATAAAACGCGGTATCCTGATAACCAGATTGCAGTAGTCGTGGATTCTGGCCCAATACTTCATCTTGGCTATACCCAGTGATATCGCAAAACGCGTTGTTGATCTGCACGATACGCGCATCGGCATCGGTGATCATGATCGCTTCCCGGGCTTCGGTGAAGACACTGGCAGCCAGCGATAATTTCTCCTCAATCTGTTTTAGCTCTGAGATATCACTGAACGTGCTGATGACGGCATAAGGCTCTGTTTCGCCCGGATGATACAGCGGTTGACTGTTGACACTGAGCCAGACGGTGTGATGTTCGGATTTTAACCCCATGATGAAGCCCCGGACGGGCGTTCGGGTGCGCAGACATTCCACGGCCGGATGTTCATCCAGCGATAACGGTTCACCATTTTCGCGTACACGGACCCAGGGCATACTCGCGAGGTTATTATTCTGTAACTGCGCCCGGTCGACACCAAAAATGACGCAGGCCTCATCGTTAATGGCCAGAATATTGTGCTCGGCATCCTGCGTCAGGCAACCCACCGGCAGACTGTCATGCAGGGCTCGGTAACGGGCCTCGCTGTCGCGTAATTGAATTAACGCCTGCTGGCGTTCGGTGATGTCGTAGATGGTGGAATAAAGATACTCATGACCATCGATGATAATGGGGCCGGAGTGCACCTCGACTTGCCGGATTTCACCGGAGGCCAGCCGATGAGGAAACAGAAAAAAAGCCCGACGTTCCGCTTCGGCATGGGCCATCTCTTCACGGATCTGCTGCGGGGTCAGGCAGTTGATGTCGGTGATGCACAGTTGTAACAACTGTTCCCGCGAGTAGCCGTAAAAATTTTCAGCCGCGCGGTTGGCATTTTTGATCTGCCGAGTTTCCGGATCGATCAGCAAGATAGGCACTCTCGCCAGCTCAAAGAACAAGCGATAATTGTGCTCATTTTGTTGCTGCAGATAGGCGGATATGTCGGTTAACAGTGGCAGGAGTTGGTCAGCGGGTACTGTTGCGTCAGTGGCTAAGGCATGCACAATCGCCGTGATCCGCTCATTGAGTAGCGCAGGAGTATCGGCAATAGACTGCATGTGTCCCCCTGACTCCGAGATCGATATACCATTTAACATAGCATTTCGCCGTCAGCCTGCCAGAAAGAATCAGGTCATGGCGCACAGAAACGAGAAGCGTTGATTTTCGCCTGAATCGGTTGGCTGCAAACACCGACTGGACATTTGCTTTGAATATCTTTTCTTCGTTTACAAAGCGCAATAAAGACCATCGAACTATACTTGTTACGAGACAAGTAACCCACGGCGGAGGCACGTTATGGAACTACACAACAAAGCTGGCGATGTTACTAAGTTAGCTGACGACCTGACTTTGGAAGAAGTCGAAGAAATGGGATTGACGATTGACCTGTGTGACACCGCTTTCGATCCCAACGAACACTGGTTGGCGAATGAAGACGACCAGGATCATAAAGGAAAGAAAAGTCCTTCTGGCTCAAGCCAGAAATAAGTAAGCAGCGTTGCTGTGTGTGATGATTTTTCAACCTATCGAAAACAAAAAAGCCAGCTCACTGAGCTGGCTTTTTCGCATTAATCTGGCGGAGAGATAGGGATTCGAACCCTAGAAGGGCTACAAACCCTTGCCGGTTTTCAAGACCGGTGCATTTAACCACTCTGCCATCTCTCCGTTCTTGGCGCGTATCATACGAGGTTATTTATTTTCCGTAAAGCATCAATGAGTTGATTGCTTATTCCTTGAGCGAAAAGTCACATTTTTCTTCATCTGGCTAGCATAAAAGCGTCGTCATACTGTCATAAAGCGCTCTTAATCTGACTTTACTGCCTTGCAGATGCCGGTTTCAGGAGAATGTTATGTCCCATTCACCAGATGTGGTGGTCGAGTTAGCGAACGAAATTAACGAGCCAGTCGGGGTTCCGATGGCGGATGCCGGTAGTCTTTTTCGCAAAAAACGTTTTCATAACCACCAGACGCCACAACCGATGACGCTGCTGGGGTTATGCCGCCTGTTTGGGCGTTATCTGTTTGCTCGTCCGGCGGTGCCTGCCCCGATTAAACCATTGCGCGTGCAGAAACTGACGGCTTCGCAACTGCTGGCCTCGTCGGAAGATACGTTATATCGGTTGGGTCATTCGACTCTGTTGCTACGGCTCGATGGTGAATTCTGGCTGACTGACCCAGTATTTGCCAAACGAGCATCACCTTTGCAATGGATTGGCCCCAAGCGCTTTCATGAACCTCCGCTGATGCCGGAACAATTACCAGCGCTGAAGGGCGTGCTCATTTCGCATAATCATTATGATCATCTGGATGAGATGAGCATCAAAGCACTGGCTCTGCGTTGTGAGCATTTTTATGTGCCGTTGGGGGTGGGTCACCAGTTACAGCAGTGGGGGATCGCCGCCGATGCCATCACCGAATTGGACTGGTGGCAGTCGGTTCAGGTGGGCAAAACCCAGCTGGTTGCGACACCGGCCCGGCATTTCTCCGGTCGGGGTTTGCTGGATACAGACCGTACCTTATGGTGTTCGTGGGTGATCCGATCACCACAATTCAGCCTGTTTTTCAGTGGTGACACCGGCTATTTCGATGGCTTCAAGCAGATTGGTGCCGCTTACGGGCCGTTTGACATTACCTGTATTGAAACGGGGGCTTATGATCCCAGTTGGCCCGATGTGCATATGCTGCCGGAACATTCGCTGCAGGCGCACCTTGATCTGAAGGGCCGGTATATGTTGCCAATCCATAATGGCACCTTTGATCTGGCACTGCATGACTGGTTTGAGCCGTTTGAGCGGATCATGGCGCTCGCCCTCGCACAGCAGGTCTCGTTGCTGATGCCGCAAATGGGTGAACCGGTGCAGTTGCTGACACCGCCGGGTTGGTATCCCTGGTGGCGTCAGCCGGAAACTGAATTACTCCGCATGATCACGGCCATGGGGGCCGAATAAGCGGAGTAATCTTCAGATCGCCTCTAACAGGGCCTGCGCAAAATAGTGCCCGGTGGTTGCTACGCCGGGCAAGGTAAAGAAATAGCCACCGCCAAACGGCTTGATGTATTCCTCCAGCGGTTCACCATCCAGCTTTTGCTGCACGCTGATAAAGCCCTGCTGCAAATTCGCCTGATAACAGACGAACAACAACCCCATATCGAGTTGCCCGGAACCGGTGATCCCCGACGAATAACTGTAACCCCGCCGCAGGATCAGGTTCTTTTCCGTCTCAGCGGTGCGCGGATTCGCCAGGCGGATGTGGGCATTCAATGGAATACGCTTGCCTGCCGGATCGGACGCATAATCCGGATCATCATGTTCGTGCTGTTTACCCAGTGGCGCTCCGCTGTCACGGTGCCGGCCAAAGATCGCTTCCTGTTCCTGCAGCGGGGTCCGATCCCAGAATTCGACATGAAAACGGATCAGGCGAACAGCCTGATAACTGCCGTGGGTCATCCAGGCGGGTTCGGCATCGGCGGGCGTGACCCAGAGGATCCGCTCCATCAGCGGCGTTTTATGTGTGTCAGGGTTGGCGGTGCCGTCTTTGAAACCGAGCAGGTTGATCGGCGTTTCGTTCCCTTGACTGGTGGCAGCATGGGCCGAAATAAAGCCATCGCGGCGCCAGCGCACACTCAGCAGATCCGGCGTGTGCTTGATGATGTCACGCAGGGCATGCAGTACGGTTTCGTTGCTGTTGGCACAGATTTGCAGTAACAGATCGCCGTGACACCATTTGGCGTTCAGAGCATCGTTAGGAAAACGCGTCATCTTGTGCAGATGCTTGGGTTTTTGCGCTGCGAGGCCAAACCGCTCATCAAACAGCGAATGCCCCACGGAAACTGTTATTGTCAGATTATCCGGGTAAATTTGTGTGCCCATGATGCCGGAATCCAGCGGAGGTAGTTGATGGTTGGTCTGCGGCGCTGGCCCCCCTTGTATCAGGAAGGCGCAGCGTTCGGTCAGCAATTGAAACAAACGCGTCAATTCTGCCTTATTGGTCGCCAGAACATCGAAGGCCACCAGCATCATGGCTGCCTGTTGCGGGGTGGTGATCCCGCTTTGATGCAGACCATAAAAAGGTTGTCGCTGCTGTTTCATCTCATTCTGCCCTCCGGTTGACGAAACCGGTGCCGCCAGCGCATGGCGGCTGTGGGTCAGGCTACCCAAAGCCAAGGCACCACTGGCGGCGCCCAGCCCCAGCAATAAGGAGCGACGAGAAGGCGAGGCAAGAGCCTCGGGGTGGTTGGTGTTGACCGGATGCGGTGCAGTCATTTTTTTGCCGGTCACGGTTTGCCATAAGGCGCTAAACGGACATCCCATTTTAATTTAATCCCAGTGTGCCGCGCAGTTTGGCCAGATCTTCTGCCAGTGCCGTGATCGGGCCTTTCAATGCGTTGCGATCGTTGTCGGTCAGCTTTTCATAAGAGGTAAAGCCGGTTTCGGTGCGGTAGTTCGCCAGAATGCGGGTTACGGTATTCAGGTTATTGTCGACGCGGGTGAGCAGGGGCGCGTCGGCCTGTGCCAAGAGCGGTCGCAGTAAATCGACGATCTTTCGGGCTCCATCGAGATTGGCCTGAATATCCCACAGGTCGGTATGGCTGTAGCGTTCTTCTTCCCCGGCGAGCTTGGTGGCAGCAATTTCTTCAATCAATGCCGCAGCCCCATCCACTACTTTATTGGGTGGAAAGGCGAGGGTGGTGATCCGTTGTTTCAGCGAAGTAGCATCTTGTGCCAGTTGGTCTGCATAGGCGTTCATACCTTGCGTGCTGTGATCGGCCCACAACGCCTTTTCCAGACGGTGATAGCCGATAAATTTCGGGTCGGCGGCGCCGGATTCATAATCCGTTTCGCGGGCATCCAGTGCGGCATCGAGGTCAGCGAACAGTTCGGCAATCGGCTCAATCCGCTCATAATGCTGGCGGGCGGAAGCATACAGATGCTTGGCTTGTGGGATGTCGCCGCTTTTCACTGCCGCAGTGAATTCATGTGTTTGCTTTTCAAATGCATTCACTTCCGTGATGACATAGAACTTGTATTCTGCCAGTGGTCCGATCAGATCTGTGCCGGTAACGGAGGTCGGCAGCGTATGGTCAGCCGCCGTGACGGTCAGTTTTCCGCGTGGATTGGTCAGCAGGCCGCAGGTGATGTCGTAACTGCCGGGTTGCAAGTCGACGGTCATTTTCTGGATAAAACCCGGTGCAATATTTTCCCGTTCTTCAACCACGAACACGCCTTTGAGAATTTCCCATTCCAGTGCTCGCAGGCTGTTGTTTTTAATAATAAACTGCGTTTTACCGGCCGGGACAGTCAGCGCCATGGGTTCGCATTGCTTATCCGTCACCCGGATGGCGACTTGCGGTATGTCTGCCGCCATGGCCGCAGGCAAATAGAGGGCACTGCCTGTCAAGACGGATAGCAGCGACCATGAAATTCGAGATGACATGTGGTTCTCCGAAACGCGAATCAATTCAGGCCTAACACGCCGCGCAGCTTGGCTAAGTCTTCCGCCAAGGCGGTGACCGGACCTTTCAGGGCGTTACGATCGGTCGTGGTCAGTTTTTCATACGACTCGAAACCGTCCGCCGTACGATATTTACCCAAGGTGGTATGCACTTTTTGCAGATTGCCATCGATGTGGGCCAGCAGGGTGGGATCTTGCTTTGCAATTAATGGTCGCAGCAGATCGACAATTTTCTGCGCGCCGTCGAGGTTAGCCTGAAAGTCCCACAGATCCGTCCGGCTGTAGCGATCTTCCTCGCCACTGATTTTGGTGGCCGCCACCTCTTCAATTAATCCGGCGGCGCCGCCCACGACCTTGCTGGGCGGAAAAGCCAACTGGTTCAGACGTTGGGCCAGTTGCTGGCTGTCTTGGTGTAACTTATCGGCATAGTGTTCCATCCCGCGGGTACTCTGATCTGCCCACAGGGCCTTTTCCAGACGGTGAAAACCGGTGAAGTTCGGATCGTTTGCACCCTGTTCGTAATCATCCTCCCGTGCATCCATGGCCGCATCGAGATCCGCGAACAGCTCCGCGACCGGTTCGATCCGCTCGTAATGCTGACGGGCCGGGGCATACAGTTTCTTCGCGGTCGCGATGTCACCCCTTTTCACGGCGTCGGTGAAGGCCTGCGTGGTCGCAACATATTGTTGCACCTCATCCATCACATACATTTTATATTCAGCCAGTGGGCCTATCAGATCCGTTGCATTGGTGTTTGCCAGCACAGGCGTGGTCACGGCAGCACTCATCAGGGCTGTCAGCAGGGCAGTCTGTTTGAATTTCATGGGGTTCTTCCTATGGTGATTATTCGTTGAGTGACGATGAGGCTGAACACACCGCCGGGGAGGATGAGGAAACGCGAGGCGGTCTGCGGAAAAACAGACCCAGCGCCGGGATCAGATAGATCAGATAAACAGCCACTTCGCTGACGGAAGGCGTTTCCTGATAACCGAACAAACTTTCCAGCAGGGTGCCGACTAAGGTATGAGTGGAAAGTACGTTACTTAAATCAAAGGCAATGTTCTGGAAGTGATTCCAGATCCCGGCTTCATGGAACGCCCGAATGCTTGCGGCCGCCAGACCGGCTGCCACCAACAGCATAAACAGGGCTGTCCAGCGGAAGAATTGCTGCAAGGGTAGTTTGACGCCCCCCCAGTAGATCATGCCTCCGGTCACGATGGCGGCGCACAGACCGGTGAGTGCGCCGATGGGTGCCTCAATGCCGACCTCTTGCTGAAAGGCGGCCAGCAGGAAAAAGACCGATTCCAGCCCTTCACGGGCCACAGCAAAAAACACCATGCACACCAGCGCCCAGCCTGGCCCGGCCTGATGGTTCAGTGCCTGATCGACCGCATCCTGCAACTGTGTTTTTACCGATTGTGCTGCGCGGCGCATCCAGAATACCATCCAGGTGAGCACCAGCACTGCCACGGCGGCGACGAGACCTTCAAACAGTTCCTGTTCTTTTTGTGGAAATTCGCCGGACGTCTGGTTGAGCCACCAACCCAAGCCCAGACAAAGCAGACAAGCCAGAAGCACACCGATCCAGACAATGCGTAACCACTGCTGACGCTGGGTTTGTTGCAGATAGCCAGCAATCAGACTCACGATCAGGGCAGCTTCCAACCCTTCACGGAACATGATCAGGAACGGGACAAAAAACATGAACACCTCAAGCGATAGTCACTCTTAATGAATAATGAGAATGATTATCGTTAAGAATATAGAGAAGGCAAGTTTTATTTTGGAATAGCCGGAAAATAAAAACCCCTCAAAAATGAGGGGCTTGAAGGGTGGTTCACCGTATTGTAATTACAGTGAATTGAACATTTCATCTATCTGCGTTTCCGAGAACACTTGGACGTGATGTGTTTTAAGTAAATGCGTCGTCACGCCTTCTCCGGCAATTTTTTTACCCCGGAAATGACCATCATAAATGTTGGTGCTGCCACAAGAGGGGCTGCTTTCTTTCAACAAGGCGTATTTGATTTTCTGTTGCTGACATACGGCCAGGGCTTGCTCTGCACCTTTGACAAATGGTGCGGTGACATCTCGACCTTCTGCCGTCATCACCCGGCCATCGGCCTGTATTTCTGCCGGGGGCCGGGGGGTTGGTAACCCGCCTGCCTGTTCCGGGCAGAAAGGGATGATCCAGCCATTGGCCTGCCAGCGTTGTAATAAGGGGTGAATCACAGGTTTACTCTGGCCATCATAGCGAACCGGACAGCCCAGCAAACAGGCGCTCACTAATATTTTTGGGGTATTAATAGGAGTATCTCCGAATCTCAATCAGCCAAGAAGATGCATGCGTTTATTATTCGTGACAATGATTCGATGATCTGCGAAGTGGATCGAAATCATGCCATTTGCTGACGCCATAATCGGAAAATGGTATGGCTGTTCACAAACAGAAAACTGCCTTCAATCAATGAGCCGCCGATAGAGCCGATCACCACGTTGTGCGTTACCCAGCAGATGGTCCCGGTCAGCAACAGGAGTCGCATGCGCAGGCCCTGTTCCCGATACAGCGCCCAGGTTCCGACGGTAGTACCGATAATGGTTAACCATTGAATAGGCTGCGTAATATGGGGAACACCCAGCACCCAAACAATCAGCAGGAAAAAACACATCACGGCAACGTGTCGTGTTCGGGTCGAGATGAAACTGCGCAGACCGCTCAACCAGGCCGCATAAGCCGCGGCGGGAGAGCCCAGCAGAAAAAAATGACAGCCAATGACGATACAGTAGAGGGTCAGGAAGGTACGCAACCGCTGATCGCTGCGCTGTATGAAGGCGGAAATGCCGATGACGAAAGCGAACAAACCCACTGATTGGGCCAGCGGGTTTGCTGCAAACAAGTCAGTAATCACGTGTAGGTGAGAGATCACAGAGTGACGCCGCTTTTGAAGATGGCTAATTCTCGGAAATCATTGTTTTCATTGCAAGTCCTTTGGCCATTTGCCACGTTAACGATGAGGTCGATGAAATCGTCCAGTAGTTGGGCCATTGTTTTCTGCTCAAGCAGGGCTCCCGCATTAAAATCGATCCAATGCGGTTTGCGTTTTGCCAGATCGCTGTTGGTTGCCAGTTTGACCGTCGGCACAAAGCCGCCATACGGTGTACCCCGGCCAGTACTGAACAACACCATATGACATCCGGCTGCCGCCAATGCGCTGGTTGCTACCGCATCATTCCCCGGCGCACTGAGCAGATTCAGCCCCGGATGATTTAGGCGTTCACCATACTTCAGCACATCCATGACCTGACTCTGACCGGCTTTTTGGGTACAGCCCAATGATTTTTCTTCCAACGTTGAAATCCCGCCTGCCTTGTTACCCGGAGACGGATTTTCATAAATCGGCTGATTATGGTCGATAAAATACTGTTTAAAGTCATTCACCATCTCAACGGTTTTGTCGAACGTGTGTTCATCACGGCAACGTGACATCAGGATCCGCTCTGCCCCAAACATCTCGGGTACTTCGGTGAGCACGCTGGTGCCACCATGCTGAATGACATAATCAGAAAACTGTCCGAGTAACGGGTTTGCGGTAATTCCAGAGAAACCGTCAGAACCACCGCATTCCAGACCAAATTTCAGTTCACTGAGTTTACCGCTACTGCGCTGATCGTGTTTCATTACGTCCAGCAGGGCTTTCAGATGCGCCACACCGGTAGCAACTTCATCATCGTGTTGCTGACAAATCATGAAATGCACTCGTTGTTCATCAAATTCCCCGAGTGTTTCCTTGAACGCGGCTATCTGGTTGTTTTCGCAGCCTAAACCTACCACCAGAACTCCGCCGGCATTAGGATGGCGCACCATATCCTGCAAGATGGTACGGGTATTTTGATGATCATGACCTAACTGAGAGCAGCCATACTGATGGCTGAACAGATGGATGCCATCAATAGTGGATAAATCACACTCCTGTTCGATCTGTTTCTGCATCTGTTTGGCCATGGCGTTGACACAACCGACGGTTGGCAAAATCCAGAGTTCATTGCGAATGCCCACCTGACCATTGGCCCGATGGTAGATCTGGATTTCCCGATCTGCGGGTTGGGACGGAACCTCGACAAAATCAGGCTGGTACTGATAACTGTCGAGATCGCTTAAATTGGTCTTGATATTGTGGTGATGCACATGCTCACCCTGGCGGATGGCCATCCGCGCATGCCCGATAGGCAGCCCATATTTGATGATCGGGCTGTTTTCCGTGAGATCTCGCAGTGCGAATTTATGGCCGCGGGCAATGGGTGCCCGTAGTAGGAGCGTCTGTCCGTCCAGTGTGACGTGCTGACCTTCACTCAGTTCGGTGAGGGCTACCGCAACATTATCGGCAGCATGGATTTTAATGATTTCTTGCATAGTGAGACCTCAGCAGCACACAGTCAGTGCCGCTCTCATGCCTTGAGTACGAATACGAAGCAGATGAGCACTGATGGTTTCCACCAGACCCTTGACGCGAGTCAGATCTTCGCCCCAATGACTTTCCAGACTTAACGTTTGTCTGACCAGATCGGCGAGAGAAATGCGACCGGCATCAACGGCGGGCCACAGTGCGGCAAAGTGTTCCAGCCAGTGTGCATCATCCTGTAATGGATAGGTTTCCTCTCCCCGTTTACCCTGATAGAACGCCAGCAGTGCCGCCAGGGCAAAGGTCAATCGAACCGGCAGACGACCGGTGCGATCCTGATAGGTCAGCAATTGCGGCAGAATGCGGGTCTTATATTTGGTCATGCCATTGAGTGCAATCGACAACAGTTGATGCTTGATAAACGGATTCCGGAAACGGGCCAGCACATCGCGGGAGAATGATTCCAGCTCATCCCGCGGGAGATCGAGGGTCGGCACGATTTCTTCGAAAATGGCTTTTTCAACGAACTGACTCAGTTCCGCATCGTCCAGTGTTTCTCCGACTGTGTTGAGACCACTTAAGAATGCGACTGGAACCATCGCTGTATGCGCGCCGTTCAGGATCGCGACCTTGCGTTCCTTATAGGGTTTGATGTCTTCAACAATGCGGATATTCATTTGTTTATCTGCAGGTAACTGGTTGAGACATAAGGCATCACTCAACCATTGCGGGCCCTGAATGACAAACAAATAGAAATATTCTGCCGTATCAATGAATTGATCCTGATAGCCGAGTTCCTCCTGCAGCGCCGCGTGTTCGTCGCGTGGGAAACCGGTGACGATCCGATCTACCAGCGTGGAGCAAAACGTGTTGCTCTGACCCAGCCAGTGACTGAAAGCCAGCGGCAATTTCCACGCCACCGCGTAACGTTGTACCAGCTCACGCAGTGCATCACCGTTATAATCGATCAGTTCACAAGGCAGGATGATCCAGCCCTTATCGGTCGCGCCATTAAAATGCTGAAAGCGTTCAAACAGCAGCCGGGTCAGTTTGGCGGGAAAACTGCTTGGTGGCGCATCGGTCAGCTTATCGTCGGCAACATATGAAATCCCGGCTTCTGTGGTATTAGAAAAGACAAAGCGGATCTCTGGGTTACGGGCCAGCGCCAAAACGTCATCAAATTGTTGATAACAGTTCAACTCGCGGTTCACAGAACGGATCAAACGAGTGTGACGAACGGCTTCGCCCGTTTCGTTCAGACCGCGGATCACGGTGGTATATAAGCCATCCTGTACGCTCAGGCTGGGTGGAAATGCCGAGTCTATCGGGCGGATGAGCGTAATACCCGCATTCAAATTGGTGTGTTCATTCAACAGATCGATTTGCCAGTCCACAAAGGCGCGCAAAAAGTTTCCTTCACCGAACTGAATGATTTTTTCTGGATACTGAACGCCGGGAAATTGCTGACGGTTTAAAGCGTGCATTTGTGTCTCCTCAATACGGGAGCCGCGGGCTCCCGTGCTGTTATCAGTCTGATCGGGTTATTTCAATTCAATGCCAAAATAATGTTTTGCATTGTGGAAACAGATATTTTTCACCATGTCACCCAGCAACTTAATATCTGCCGGTGCTTCACCATCGGCAACCCAACGGCCGAGCATCCGGCACAGCACACGACGGAAGTATTCGTGACGGGTATAAGAAAGGAAGCTGCGACTGTCAGTCAGCATGCCGACGAAGCGACTCAGTAAGCCCAGTTGAGCCAGCTGAGTCATCTGACGTTCCATGCCGTCTTTCTGATCGTTGAACCACCAACCTGAACCAAACTGCATTTTTCCTGGCGTGTTATCCCCCTGGAAATTCCCCAGCATGGTCGCCAGCACTTCGTTATCGCGCGGGTTCAAGCAGTACAGAATGGTTTTCGGCAGTTGATTGTTGCGATCCTGGGCATCCAGCAGACGAGACAGTGGTGCGGCAACCAGACCATCGTTGATCGAGTCAAAGCCAGTGTCCGGGCCCAGCTCCAGCAGGCGGCGGCTGTTGTTATTACGCAGTGCCCCGATGTGATATTGCTGCACCCAGCCCCGCTGTTTGTACTCTTTTGCCAGAAACAGCAGCACTGCAGTTTTAAATGCCGCGACCTGTTCCGGTGATAGAAGCTGTCCCTGGCGACGGGCTTGCAACATCGCGGTGAGTCCGGCTTGCGAGGCTTCACCGAATAGCACGACATCCAGTGCATGGTCGGCAATCTTGCAGCCGTGTTTTGCAAAATGGTCCAAGCGAACGGTTAATGCTTTCGTCAGATCCTCAAAGGTGGATATCGACACATCGGCGGCCTGTTCCAGCGCCGTCATATAATCGGCAAACCAAGGCGCGTCGATATTGAACGCCTTATCCGGACGCCAGCTCGGCGTCACCACCACCTTGAAGTCTTTATCTGCGGCAATTCTTGCATGATGAGACAGGTCATCAATGGGGTCATCAGTGGTCGCCACTAACTTCACATTCATCTGTTGCATGATGCCGCGGGCGGAGAATTCGGGCTGGGCCAGTTGCTGATTACAGAAATCCCAGATTTGTTTTTCTGTTGCTGGCGATAACAAAACATCGGTGAGACCGAACGGACGACGCAGCTCAAGATGTGTCCAGTGATACAGCGGGTTACCAATGGTATGCGGTACAGTCGCTGCGTAGGCCTGATATTTGGCATAGTCATCGGCATCACCGGTACAGAAACGTTCATCCGTGCCATTGGAACGCATCGCCCGCCATTTATAGTGATCGCCTTTCAACCAGATGTCATACAGGTTTTTGAACTGATAATTATCGGCAATCAGTTGCGGCGGTAAATGACAGTGAAAATCATAAATAGGCTGTTCAGCTGCGAAATCATGATAGAGCTGGCGCGCAAAATCGGTATCCAGCAAAAAGTCTTCCGTTAAAAAAGCCGTCATTCTCTACTCCTATGTATCGATTGCAGCAATATCTTCGTGTCTGAGGCGGTAAGAGACCTGCGACCAACCATCAGTGCCAATTAAGATGTTATACCAATTATTGGTTGACTGATTTCAGTTGTCCAGCCTGTGTGCGCTATTTTTGCAATATCTGTCACACAAATGAGGGGTGGGCTGCGGCATAACGTGCTGCGAGTGACGATTGTCACACATTTTTAAGGGGGAAGTGCTGAAAATTAGATCAGGCTCACCGATTCATCCTGTTATACCAATTATCATTAATCTGTCATAAGAGATATGACGTTTTTGAGTGAAGTAGTGATAAATGCAATCTCCTTATCATCTATTTCATGACTTAACGGCAAATAAACAGAGGAAATGAATATGAATCTATCGGCCAGAATGGTTGGTGATTTGCCTGTCGCTGAGATCGCGGCAGGCTTGATTAAGGAGCGGCAACATGGCTAAAAGAAAAATTGCCGGCTTGCGCTGGTGGATTATCGGCGTAGTCATGTTAGGCACGGTATTGAACTACCTGACCCGTTCGTCATTGTCTGCGGCTGCACCGACCTTAAAAGAACAGTTACATATTAGTGTTGAACAATATTCCTATGTTGTTGCAGCCTTCCAGGCTTGTTATACCGTCATGCAACCTGTGGCCGGTTTCATTCTAGACTCGATTGGCGTTAAAATCGGTCTGGCCATTTTCTGTGTGGCTTGGTCATTGTCCAATATGCTGCATGGGTTTGCTGGCAACTGGCAGTCACTGGCTTTCTTCCGTGGCCTGATGGGGATGGCGGAAGCCGCAGTGATTCCGGCCGGTATGAAATCGGTTACGGAATGGTTCCCGGCGAAAGAGCGTTCTATTGCCACTGGCTGGTTCAATATCGGCTCTTCTATCGGTGCGATGCTGGCTCCCCCACTAGTCATCGGTTGTATTACCTATTTCAACTGGCAGACGGCGTTTCTGGTGACCGGTGGCTTAGGGTTTTTCTGGGTGGCATTGTGGTTGTTTTTCTTCCGCACACCGGCAGAACATCCGCAAATTACCGAGGACGAACGTCAGTATATTCTGAATGGTCAGGAAGCCTCACACAAAAGCGATACCACTAAACCGTCGATAAAACAGATCGTTAGCCGTAAAGAATTCTGGGGTATTGCGATTCCTAAATTTCTGGCAGAACCGGCCTGGCAGACCTTCAACTTCTGGATCCCGCTGTACCTGAGCACCGTTCGGCATATGGATTTGAAATCAATAGCCATGTTTGCCTGGATCCCATTCCTGGCGGCTGATCTGGGTTGTATTGTCGGGGGCTACCTCTCGCCGTTGATGATGAAATATTTCAAAGTCTCTTTATTGACCAGTCGTAAATTGGTGGTAGTCACCGGTGCAATTTGCATGCTGGCACCTGCGATGATCGGCATGGTGGCAAGCCCATATACCGCTATC
Source organism: Tolumonas lignilytica (assembly GCF_000527035.1). Classification (NCBI taxonomy): domain Bacteria; kingdom Pseudomonadati; phylum Pseudomonadota; class Gammaproteobacteria; order Aeromonadales; family Aeromonadaceae; genus Tolumonas; species Tolumonas lignilytica. The sequence continues at coordinate 1,615,297 of NZ_AZUK01000001.1, read as the reverse complement.
GCGTTGTTCTGTGTTGGGACTTTTGCGCACCAAACATTGTCTGGTTCTCTGATCACGATGTCTGCGGATGTCTTCCCGAAAAGCATGGTGGGAACCGTGAATGGGCTGACAGGAATGTCCGGTTACTTGGGCGCAACGATTTTCTCGTTAATTGTCGGGGTTGTTGCGAGCAAAATTGGTTACGATCCGCTGTTCGTCTGCTTATCTCTGTTTGATGTGATCGGTGCCGTGGTGGTTTGCATGATGATTAAATCTTCATCATCGCCAATCATTCCAGAATCTAAAACTGAGGTAGCGACAGCCTGACAACAATTAAAACGCGACATGTAGCACAATCAATTAATTGCGTTACAGTGTAAAGTAACAAAACCTGTTATTGGTATAACAGGTTTTGCTATTTCCGTTATACTGTCAGTAGAACTCTGAATAGGATGTTGTGATGGAATCTTTTGAAGCGAGTCGGTTATACCAAAAGGTAGCCAGCGAATTAAAACAGCAGATCCGAAGTGGTCAATATGCCATTGGCGATCGTTTGCCCGCAGAACGGCTGATTGCAGAAACGATGGCGGTGAGCCGTACCGTTGTCCGCGAAGCGATCATCATGCTGGAAGTGGAAGGTCTGGTTGATGCGCGCAAAGGTTCTGGGATCCATGTCGTCGGAGTTGAGCCTCGGTATCAGCCGGTAAGTGATAATGAGCAGGATGATGAATTCCTGACCGCCGGACCATTTGAGTTGCTGCAGGCGCGTCAGTTGCTGGAAAGTAACATTGCCGAATTTGCCGCTACCCAAGTGACGAAACAAGATATTCTGGCACTGCAGGCGATTCAGGAAACGGCCCGTCAGGAAGATCGCGCCCGAGATTCGCAATGGGATAAAGAGTTTCATATTCAGGTGGCCAAGGCCACACAGAACTCAGTGCTGGTGACCTTGGTGGAAAAGCTTTGGCAGCATCGTGAAAAAAACCCCTACTGGCGTAAATTGCACGAACATATCGATGACAAGGCGATGGAAAGCTGGTGTGAAGATCATGAACAGATCCTGAAAGCACTGATGAGAAAAGACCCTAAAGCGGCCAAGCTGGCGATGTGGCAACATCTGGAAAATACCAAGCAAATGCTGTTTCAAGGAACAATGATTGATGACGATCTGGTGGATGATCGGTATCTGTTCTCTGAAAACCCAGTCGTGCATTTAGTGCGTGCTTAATTGTATTGCTGCGCACCCAGTTTAATTATTGATGAAAAAAAAGCCCCTCATACCAGTTCGGTGATGAGGGGCTTTTTTGAACGCGCCGGAATCAGTCCGGCAGCGTCGTTTCGTGATTAATCTTGCTTATTCAATAAGAATTTAACCAGCGCAATATACTCATCGGTGCTCTTGATTCCTTCGGTTTTCACCAGATATTTACCGTTGACCACGGTCGAAGGAACGGCACGAATGTTCATGCTGCCGGTGTTGCGATCATATTGCGCCACCATACCGTTGACGGCAAAGCTGTCGATGGCACCATCAAAATCCTTACCATCCACACCGGCTTTCACGAAGACGGCACGCACATCGGCACGATTCTGTGGTGGCTGACGTTCTGCGTGGATCAGGTTAAAGAACAGTGGAGTGACTTTGTCTTCTACTTTCAACAGATCGGCGACCGCATACGCGCGTTGCAATTCTGGCCCCATTTCTTTACCCAGAAACGCGACAGGCGTGCGCTTGAAGGTCACATCCGCAGGCAGTTGTTTGCGCAGCTCGGCCATGATCGGTTCAAACTGGTAGCAATGTGGACAAAAATAGGAGAAGAACTCCATGACTTCTGGTTTAGGTGTGCTGGTCTGGCGGATGACTTCGTAATTGACGTTTTCTTTAAATGCGGGCGCCGCTTGTAAGAACGGGGCCATGAACAGACTGACTAACAACACAAACACTTTTTTCATAATGGGTTCCGTATCAGGTAGAGATAAAATCAGAAACTGTAAGCCAAGACTATTCACTCCATGCTCATTCGTCAATTTGATTAATTCCGATGAAGATAGATCTTGTGGTCGTTCTGCGTCGCGCCGTTTCAGTAAAGCGCAATGTGGTGGATAACAGGGGCTATGGATTCTATAACTGTGATATTTATCACCAAACGAAGCTCTTAATTTGCAAATTGCAAAAAGAAGTCTATATTGGCTCCGTCTGACGCGAGCAGTGTCTCAGATAACAAATAATACAAACACATCGGACAATAAGCTGTAGAAAGCAGCGGGATAGTGTGTAATGCGATTGAGCTTGCCTAGGCAAGCTCAAGTCATTTCTGGCGGACTGAAAATATCCGCAATGGGATCGGTTTACGCGTTGAGGGCGGGTACCGCTTTCGCGAAAGTCAGCAGCGAATCCTGAACTTCATCCGCCAATGCTTGCGCCTCTTCGGTCACGGCTTTACCGGTTCGAACCAGAATTTTATGGGCGACGCCGGCAGCTTGGGCGGCTTTCATATCCCCCGCCTTATCACCCACCATATAAGATTGCGTCAAATCGATGTTCAGATCTTTGGCGGCATCCAGCAGCATGCCGGGTGCCGGTTTGCGACAGTCGCACTCCTGACGATAGGGTGCGACACCGGCTGAGGGGTGATGCGGACAGTAGTAGATGCCATCCAGATCGACATCCCGATCCGCCAGCGACCAGTCCATCCATTCGGTCAGGTGCATAAATTGGTCTTCGGTAAAATAACCGCGGGCGATACCAGACTGATTGGTGACGACAATCAGGCTATAACCTTTTTTCTTCAGGATCTGCAATGCCTCGATTGCACCCTCAATAAAATGAAAGTCATCCACGCAGGAGACGTAACCCGTATCCTGATTGATTACGCCGTCCCGATCCAGAAAAACCGCAATGTTTGCCACAATCTATCCTCAGTTATTATGCTGTGCTTATTGTAGGGGATTTCTGCCGGTTCTGCTGCTTTGTCTTCATGCAGCCAGATTGCATCGCTCTGACCAGCGATACCCCTGTCATACAGGTTGCCTCATCAGATTGGAATTCATTTATGCCCCATCAGTTTGCCGAACATCTTGCCCGTTTACGCACACGGGGTGAACGCCGCTTGTTATTGCTGACCGGTGCCGAACCGGCTTGTCAGCAACAGGCGGCAACGCTGTGGCAGGCGGCAGGATTATGGCTGGGAGATGGGCCGGAAAACGTATCGGCACAACCGATACGGCACACCATGCCGTGGCTGGGGCAGGAGTATCCGCTGGTCATCGTGAATGGTTTTTCCGGTTTATCACCGGATATGCTTGGAGCTGTCGGCGGGACGGTTTGTGCCGGTGGGTTACTGATATTGCTGATGCCGCCGCTGGTGGATTGGTCGTCGTTTCCTGATCCGGATTATCGACGTTATGTCTCGCAATCGGATGAAACCGCACGTTGTTTCCCGAATTTTCTGCAACGTTTACAACGGTTGCTGCTGGCTGATCCTTTCGTCTGGCATTGGGATCTGACCGCTCAGCGTTGTGACGCACCACTACCGGCCCCGATCATCGATGCATGGCAGCTCCGGCAGGATGCAGTAGGTTGTTATAACGCAGAACAGCGACAGATCTATGATGCCGTGCTGTGTTGTGCCGGGGCCGAAACGGCCTATCCGCTGGTGGTGATGGCCGATCGTGGTCGCGGTAAGTCCACGGCGCTGGGGCTGGCAACCCGAACGCTACTGGCGCAGGGAAAACAGGTGGTGGTGACGGCGCCCTCCCGCCAGTCGGCGCGAACGCTGCTGCAACATGCCGCATCAGACGAAGTGTTGTTTTTGAGTCCGGAAGCTTTGCTGTTGCAACCGGTGGCGACTGATTTACTGTTGATTGATGAAGCGGCGGCAATACCGGCGGACGTGCTACATCAGTTGCAACAACGTTATCAGCGGGTGGTGTATGCCACGACGATCCACGGTTATGAGGGGTCGGGGCATGGCTTTGAACTGCGGATGTGCCGCTTGCTGGCCAGCGAGTGGCCACAGTGGCAGCACTTGTCATTAACGGCCCCCTTGCGCTGGGCGGCGAGCGATCCGTTGGAACCATTGCTGGCGCGGATCTTGTTGCTGGATGCCGACCCGGATGTCCCGCCACCCCGGCCTCAGGCCCTACAGGCGGAGTGCCTCACGGCGGCACAGTTGGTGCAGGATGAAAACCTGCTGCGACAACTGTTCGGTTTACTGATTCTGGCACATTACCAGACGGCACCGACGGATTTACGCCTGCTGCTGGATAGCCCGGATCTGGACATCTGGCTCTGGCGTGATGCGGAAGCAGGGGCGCTATATGGCGTTGCCGTTTTGGTGCGGGAAGGGCCTATCGCTTCGGAACTGGCTGAACAGATCTGGGCGGGGCGCCGTCGTCCACGGGGGCAGTTGCTGCCGCAAACATTGCTGGCGCACTGCGGTTACCAGAGTGCCGCCGCATACCGTTATCTGCGCATCATGCGGATTGCGGTGCATCCAGCCTGTCAACAGCAAGGGTTGGGGAGTCACTTTATCCGTGATTTGACCGCGCATTATCGTCACTCAGCCGATTTTCTGGGTTGTTCGTTTGCAGCAACGCCAGAAATCCTGCAGTTCTGGCGCAAACAGGGCTGGCAGGCGGTTCGGTTGGGATTAAGCAAGGATATAGCCACCGGCAATCATGCCGCCGTTTTACTGAGTGCGTTGCAGCCTGAAGCCGAAATCCGGCTGACGCAGTGGCAGCAGCAGTTTCAACAGCAGTTACCGGTCTGGCTGGCACATGCACTGAATGAGCTTCCGGCTGCGGTTATTTTACCGCTGTTGCAACCGGCGGAGGTCGCCACGCTGAACCCGCAGGAGCGGGCGGATCTGATTGCGTTCAGTGAACACCATCGCTCGGCTGATCACTGCTGGCCTGCCATATTATGCCTGATGCAGGTTGCTGCTGGTCAGTTGGCAACCTTGCCGGTGGCGCAATCCGCCTTGCTGATACAACGCTTCTGGCAGGGAAAATCGTGGGAATGGCTGGTGCAGCAACATCAGTTAGCCGGGCAGAAGGCGGTGGTGCAACAGTTGCGAAACACAATAAAAAAACTGCTCTTTCTGATCGGGGCAGGATAAGAAAGAGCAGCAAAAGAGGCGCAGATCTACGAGTTACAAATTACTTCTGTTTATCCAAAAAAGTCTTTGTGGATTGCAGCTGGCTTTCTTCAAAGGCCAGACGTGCTTTCAGCATGTCGATGTATTTGGCTTTGACTTGTGGGTCTTTGATTTCATCTAATGCTTTTTGCATATCTTCAGGGTTATTGAATCGCATACCATAACCGCCGCCCATCATGCCATGACGCATATTGTCATGATCTCTGAGGAACCGGCCTTGGTGCATCATGCCGGGGCCGTAGCCATCGCCATCCTGATCATACATCGGGCAAGGTTGTACTGTGTTCGGAGCCGGATTCGTTGCTGCTTCCGTGGCAGCCCAGCCAGCCAACGGTAAACTGGTCATCAGGGCTAAGGTCAGCAGAGCTTGTTTGCGGGTTAACATGGTGTATCTCCTCTCTCTCACATTAAATTGTTTTTGCACTATCATTACAGACCATAAATGTCGCAATGCTGTGCCAAAAACAGACTTTTTTGTAACAGACTTTGCCAGATTAGCCCGCTGACATAATTTGCCATACATTCCTTACGCAACTTTATATACTGGTATTAAGCGCTTTTGAGGAACCCGCATGAATCAGACCCTGCCCCATATTCTGGTGGTTGATGACCACGCTGAAATTCGCGATTTGCTGAAACGATTTCTGGAGCAACATGGCTTCAAGGTGACCTGTGCCCGTGACGGTAAAGAGATGAAGCGCTTGCTGGAAAATGGTCATTTCACCCTGCTGGTGCTGGATCTGATGCTGCCGGGCGAAGATGGTCTAACCTTGTGTCGGGATCTGCGGGCGAAATCTTCGCTCCCGGTGGTCATGCTGACTGCGATGGGAGAAGAAATGGATCGGATCATCGGCCTGGAAATGGGGGCGGATGATTATCTGGCGAAACCGTTCAATCCCCGCGAATTACTGGCCCGTATCCGTGCCGTGTTGCGTCGCGCGAACCTGATGCCGGATGTGCAGGATGATTTGCCGGAGCGGCTCAGTTTCGACCACTGGCAGCTGGATTTGTCGCGGCGTGAACTCGTCGATGAGCATGGTGTTGCCATCAGCCTTTCTACAGCGGAATTTGATCTGCTGAAAGTGTTTCTGGAGCGCCCCAAACGGGTGCTGAGTCGGGATCAATTGCTGGATATGGCGCGAGGTCGCGAAGCACAGGCTTTTGATCGGGCCATTGATACGCTGGTCAGCCGTCTACGCCGCAAGCTGGAAATCGATCCGAAAAAACCGGAACTGATTAAAACCGTCTGGGGCGGTGGTTACATGTTCAGCGCCGAGGTTCGGCATGACAGTTGAGTTACCCTCTTTCTGGCGTCGTTGGTTACCACAAAGTATTACCGCGCAAATTTTGCTACTGGCACTGGCCGGCCTGATTCTGGCTCAGGTACTGGGGTTACAGATTTACCGTTCCGAACGGGATGCCGCATTAGGGTTGGTGAACAGCCGCAATGCCATGATCCGTCTTTCGTCGGTGGTGCGACTGTTAAGCAGTTCGCCCGATGAGCTGCATGAAGAGATCCTGCGCGCCAGCCGCAGTGAAACCCTGATGATGCGTATTCAGGATGTGCCGTTATCGCCGAATGAGCACAATCTCGAGTATGAAACCATTTTGCGTAACCTGCTCGATTATCCGGGGAACCTCAGCATTCAAATCAGTGCGGAACAGGTGGATAACAACATGCCACCACCCGTCATCTTTCAGCAGATGCACCAACAAATGCACGCGCGGGGGCGGGATGTGGCCGGCCAGATTCGGCCTCACAACGGATTGCCGCCACCGCTATGGCTTCGCGATGTCCGCATGTACGGTGCGATTGAGCTGGTCGATGGACGCTGGCTGAACTTCAGTTCGCTGGCCGATCTGGAACAGCCCACCTGGTCACCGGGGGCGCTGTTAAGTCTGCTGCTGGTGGCTCTGCTGATTGGCGCCGTCTTGTTTGTGCTGTTGCGCCGGGCGACGCGGCCGCTCAAATTACTGGCCCAACAGGCCGAACATTTCGGCCGGGGCGACGCGATCCCACCGCTGGATGAATCCGGCCCGATCGAAGTCACCGAGACCCTGGCCGCCTTCAACCGAATGCAAACACGGTTGAACCGTTTTGTTCAGGATCGCACCCAGATGCTGGCAGCGATCTCGCATGATTTACGCACCCCTCTGACCAGCCTGCGATTGCGCTGCGAATTTCTGCCGGATGGGGATGATCGTGACCGCATGTTGCAAACGCTGGCACAGATGGAAAACATGCTGCATGCCACGCTGAGTTTTGCCCGTGACGAACATAAAGGGGAGACCAGCCGGCCGGTGGATCTGGTCAGTTTGCTGCACAGCCTCTGCGATGATTATGAAGACAATGGCCAGCCAGTGCTGTGTCATGCCGAAGGAAAACGGGTGTATCAGTGCCGCCCTGAGGTCTTGCGTCGCGTGCTGCAGAATCTGATCGGCAACGCGCTCAAATATGCCGGCGATGCCGAAGTGTCGCTGGAGGAAACACCGACCGCCCTCTTTATCCGGGTACGGGATCATGGTGGCGGCATTCCGGAAGACCAACTGGAGAGCGTGTTTAAACCCTTTTTCCGTCTGGATACCGCACGGAATACCGAGGATGGCAGTGTCGGGCTGGGGCTGGCTATCGCCAGAACGCTGATCCATCAGCATGGTGGTGAATTACGCCTGACCAATGTGCCAGAGGGCGGTTTATTGGCTGAAATTCAGTTGCCTGTCTGAGACGGCGGGGAAACCTGCTTGGTTTCCCCCGGTGAACACCGTATAGTCGTCAGGTTTTCCTGACTGGATAAGAAGAACATGTTTCAAGATAACCCGCTACTGGCGCAGCTCAAACAGCAGCTTCGCGACAATCTGCCGAAAAAAGAAGGGGTAGTTCGTGCCTCTGATCGTGGTTTCGGCTTTCTGGAAACCGATCATCGCGGCGAAAGTTATTTCATTGCACCGCAGCAGATGAAGCGAGTGATGCACGGCGATCGTATTACCGCCGTCATCCGTGCCGAAAATGGCAAAGAACAAGCCGAGCCTGAATCCCTGGTGACACCGTTTCTGACGCGCTTTGTCGCTCGGATCAAGGTGATTAAAGATCGCCTGTTTGTGGTACCGGATCATCCGGTGATGAAAGAGGCGATCAAAGCCCGTCCGGTCAAAGGTCTGGATGAAAAACAGTTTAAAGAAGGTGACTGGGTTATTGCCAACCTGAAACGTCATGGTCTGGTGGAAGCCAACGGTCATTTCGCGGAAATCACCGAATATGTCACGCACAACAACGATCCGGAAGCCCCATGGTGGGTGGTGTTGCGGCGTCATGATCTGCCTCGTGCGGCCCCTGAAATTGAACAGGAATGGCAACTGCGTGAAGAAGGCCTGATCCGGGAAGATCTGACCGCACTGCCGTTCGTGACGATCGACGGTGAATCCACCAAAGACATGGATGATGCGCTGTATATTGAAGCCACGCAGGATGGCTGGAAACTGCTGGTCGCCATTGCCGATCCGACAGCTTACATCGAACCGGGCAGTGAACTGGATCAGGAAGCGGCCAAGCGCGCGTTTACCGTCTATCTGCCAGGCCGCAACATTCCGATGATCCCGCGTCACCTCAGCGACGAACTGTGTTCGCTGGTGGAAGGGGAAGAGCGTCCGACTTTATGCTGCGAGATGTTCATTACCGCTGCAGGTGCTCTGCTGCCAGAACCGCGTTTCTTTGCGGCAACCATCCGTTCACAAGGCCGTTTGGTTTACGATCAGGTCTCTGACTGGCTGGAAAACGGCTCGGCGGAAGGGTTTGCACCATCCGCGGCTGTGACAGAACAAATTACCCTGTTGCAGGCGGCGACCTCGGCTCGTCAGGCATGGCGTCAGGAACATGCGATTCTGTTTAAAGATCGTCCCGATTACGATTTTGAACTGAACGAAGCCGGTGAAGTGGTGGCGATCCATGCCTCTTTCCGCCGCAGCGCCAACAAGATTGTGGAAGAAGCGATGATTGCCGCCAACCAGTGTGCTGGCGATTTTCTGGCGAAACAGCCAGGCTACGGGATGTTCAACGTGCACGCCGGTCTGGATGTTGAAAAATTCAAAGGCGCACAGGAATTATTGCAGCAACATGCAGCCCCGGTGAGTGATGAATCGCTGTTTACGTTGGACGGTTTCTGCAAACTGCGTCACTGGCTGGATGCGCAACCGACCAGCTATCTGGACAATCGGATCCGTCGTTTCCAAACCTACTCGCTGATGTCAACCGAGCCGGGTTCCCATTTTGGTCTGGGTCTGACGCATTATGCGACCTGGACCTCGCCGATCCGCAAATATGGCGACATGATCAACCATCGCATTCTGAAGGCGATGATCAGTCAGCAGGCGGCACCAGCCCGTCCGGACGCCGCACTGACCGATGCCCTGAGCATGGCGCGGCGCAGCAACCGCATGGCCGAACGCGATATCGGCGACTGGCTGTATGCCCGCTTCCTGTTGCCAGCGGTGGCTTCACAGCAGGTGTTTGCGGCTGAAGTGATGGATGTGATGCGCAGTGGGATCAAGGTTCGCTTGCTGGAAAATGGCGCGGTGTGCTTTATTCCTGCCAGTTTGATCCTGAAAGACCGTAAACGGTTTGTTTGCAACCACGATGAAGGGCGCGCATTCCTGGACGGTGAAATTTACTACGAGTTAGGCCAGACCATTCAGGTCAAGCTGCAGGATGCGATCGAAGCAACCCGGACGCTGGTCGCGATCCCGACTGAGCTGCCATCAGCAGCGGCACCGGTGACCAAGGAAGCCTTAGCAGAATCCGAGCATGAACTGATCGAAGAACTGCTGACGGAGCCGGAAGAGACGGCGCCGGAAGACGATGAGGCATAAAGCCCGGTTGTACCCATGAAAAAATAAGGAGGCTTCGGCCTCCTTATTTTTTCTGTCTGTAGCCATCAGTGCTGGCTGCGTTTCGCTTCGATTTCCGCTTTTTTCTTCTGTGCGGCGTCGTAAATGGCACCACGCAGCTCCAGCATGCGAAAGAAACCGAACAATAACAGTTCGATATAATCCCGGGTGCTCAGTTTTACCAAGTCTTTGGCTACCAGTGTCATGATCGCAGCCTGAATGGCATGCACCATCAGCACCAGTACCGCAAATACCGGGATCAGGGTATGGATTTTGCCCGTCAACGGGTGCAGAAAGGTGAAGTAAATACTACCCAGCCAGAATCCCATCACGATCAGTTTGGCTAACAACAAAAAAAACCATTTCATTCTGTAGTGCTCTCCCGCAAATAGAGCTGGTAACGAACCTGACCAGCCTGTTTGTCTTTTAATAATTGCCAGTTGGGGGGTATCTCCGGCGCTTCGCCTTCATTTTCCCGCTCAAGATAAATCAAGGCACGCTTGGCCAGCCAGCCTTGTTGTTCCAGCAACGGGATCACCTGTAACAACAGGTTTTTGCGAAACGGCGGATCCAGAAACACCAGTTCAAACGGTTCACTGCACGGATTCTGTAATACCTGTATGGCATCCCGGCAGACAATCTGGGCCTGCTCGCATTGCAAGGTTTGCAGATTCTGTTGCAACTGACGGGCAGCTTTGGGTTCCTGTTCGATCATCATGACATAACCGGCATAGCGGGAGAGTGCTTCAAATCCCAAACTGCCGCTGCCGGCGAAGACATCCAGACACCGGCTATCCCGCACTTCGGTGGCTAACCAATTGAAAAGCGTCTCTTTAACGCGATCGGTCGTAGGGCGTAACCCCTCCACATCATGTACCGGTAATTTACGACCGCGCCATTGACCACTGATCAGTCGGATAGTCCCTGACCGGCCAGAAGCGGGCGTGGAGCGAGAAGCGGAAGATTTACTGCGTGCCATGGGGTTTCTTCATCAAAAGCAGGAAAAGGTGGTAGTATGACGTCCAGTTTATGTACCGTCATCCACATCGAAGGCGGCATTCTAGCAGTCTATGCAGCAAGTGAGTAATCGTTAATGGCAAAAGGACTTTTCTCCTGGTTTAGCCGGGGATCAAAAGACAAAGCAGAACCGGAAAAGACCCCGGAAGCGGAACAGCCGGTCTCTTTGGTGGAGGAAGCAACCTCGCCGGTGGAAACGCTGGAACCGGTTGAAGTTGAATTAGCCGCAGTTGAAGTTGAAGCAGAGATCGAAACTGAAACTGAGACCGTCACCATCGACGAAACGGTTCCGACACCAGACGTTGCACCCTTAGCAACTTCGGTCAGTGACCTGCCTGAACCGGCTGAGTTTGCGGTCGCCGAGTTGCACGAAGAGACACAAAGCAAACCGAAACGAGCCGGGCTCTTCGGTCGTCTGGTCAAAGGGCTGATGCGTACCCGCGAATCGATCGGTGCGGGATTCATGGCGTTATTTCGTGGCAAAAAGCTCGATGATGACTTGTTTGACGAACTGGAAACGCAGCTGTTAACCGCCGATCTGGGCGTGGAAACCACACAGCGGATCATGCAGAATCTGACCAAGCAGGCCAAACTACACCAATTGAAAGACGCCGAAGCGCTGTATGACCTGCTGAAACAGGAAATGTCGGCCATTCTGCAACCGGTCAGTCAGCCATTGCAAATCGACAGCAGTAAAACGCCGTATGTCATCCTGATGGTGGGTGTGAATGGCGTGGGTAAAACCACCACCATCGGTAAACTGGCAAAACATTTCCAGGCGCAGGGAAAATCGGTGATGCTGGCGGCAGGCGATACCTTCCGTGCTGCTGCGGTGGAACAGCTACAGGTCTGGGGGCAACGCAATCAGATCCCGGTGATCGCCCAACACACTGGCGCCGATTCTGCGTCAGTCATCTTCGATGCCATTCAGGCGGCAAAATCCCGCAACATCGATATTCTGATTGCCGACACGGCAGGCCGGTTACAGAACAAAGGCCACCTGATGGAAGAGCTGAAGAAGATCGTCCGCGTGATGAAAAAACACGACGACAGTGCTCCGCATGAAGTCATGCTGACACTGGATGCCAGCACCGGCCAAAACGCGATCAGTCAGGCCAAACTGTTCGGCGAGGCGGTAGGGATCGATGGGATTACCCTCACTAAACTGGACGGCACCGCTAAAGGCGGCGTGATCTTTGCCATTGCGAATCAGTTCGGCATTCCGATCCGTTATATCGGTGTCGGTGAGGCGATCGAAGATCTGCGGCCATTTGAGGCAAACGATTTTATCGAAGCGCTATTCAGCGGAGAACAACACTAAACCATGATCCAGTTTGACCATGTCAGTAAGGTGTACAGCGGTGGTCACATGGCACTGCAAAAGGTCAGTTTCCAACTGCGTTCCGGTGAAATGGCTTTTTTGACCGGACATTCAGGTGCCGGGAAAAGTACCTTACTGAAACTCATCAGCATTCAGGAGCGGCCTTCCGATGGCCGCATTCTGTTCAACCGCCGTGACCTCTCTGAGATCAGCAAAGCCGAAGTTCCGTTTATTCGCCGTCAAATCGGCATGATTTTTCAGGATCACCGTCTGCTGCTCGATCGTTCGGTGTTTGATAATGTTGCGTTGCCGCTGCAGATAGCCGGTGCCTCACCGCTGGAAATCCAGAAACGCGTCATGGCGGCACTGGATAAGGTGCATCTGCACAACAAGGCGCAGCATTTACCGCTGATGCTTTCTGGTGGTGAACAGCAGCGGGTCGGCATTGCCCGGGCGATCGTCAACATGCCGCCACTCCTGCTGGCCGACGAACCGACCGGTAACCTCGATGCGGCGCTGGCGCATGAAATCATGCTGTTATTCCGAGAGCTGAATGCGTTGGGCGTGGCCATTCTGATTGCCAGTCATGATCAGAAACTGATTGAAGATAGCGGTCAGCGCAAACTGGTGTTGCAGCAGGGTCGGTTAGTGGCAGATACAGGAGCAGGCTATGGCGCGTAAATCAACTTCCCATGTGCAGTCTGCGCCTGGTCATGGCAGTCGTTTCTCGTTGTGGATTTATGTTCACCTGCAGCAACTCCGTCTGACCATGCGTGAAATCTGGCATACCCCGCTGACGTCCCTGATGACCATCGGCGTGATAGGTGTCAGTCTGGCGCTGCCAGCCGCTTTGATGGTGATTCTGAAAAATGCTGAAAGCGTGACGGCCGAATGGCAAAACGGTACGCAAATCACCCTCTATCTGCAGAAGGGGACCAGTGATGCGGAGATCCAGGCGTTGCAGGCCCGTATTCAACAGAACGCGCAGGTGGCATCGGTGCGCTATATCTCACCGGAGCAGGGCATGAGTGAGTTCAAGGCGTTGTCGGGGTTCTCTGACGCACAGGCTTATCTCTCCGATAACCCGTTGCCTCCGGTGCTGGAGGTGAAACCGCGTCAGGCGTTCCACAGCACGCAGGAGAGCGAACAATTACTGCGCAGCCTGAAACAGGAAAGTGCGGTGCAGCAAGCCAAACTGGATATCCAGTGGGTGACCCGGCTGAACGGGATCATTGCATTGGCCCGTCAGTTGGTTCATCTGTTGGCCGGTTTTCTGGTGATCGGGCTGATGCTGACGGTCGCCAATACGCTGCGCTTGTATATTTTTAACCGGCGGGCCGAAATTGAGGTCATGAAACTGGTGGGGGCGACCGATGGTTTTATTCAGCGTCCCTTCATGTATCTCGGTTTCTGGTATGGTGCCGTCGGTGGGTTGGTGGCCTGGTGGCTATCAGAAGTGCTGTTATTACTCAGTGAACGTGCCGTCACTTATCTGGCGGAACTGTATGATAGCAATTTCCGTCTGGTGGGGCTGGGTTCGGCAGATGGCGGTCTATTGATACTGCTGGGCGTGTCGCTCAGCATGGGCGCTGCCTGGTTTTCCGTGCATAAACACTTGCGTGAAATTGAACCCCAATAAATTTTAAAAAAAATCGAAAATATACGAACTTTTGCACAGCCCTGTTGTCTTAATAAGTGAGGGTTAATTCTGTTGGGAAAGTTATCTTTCTCCTTTGGCTTGGTGATGATGTATTTTTGATACTTGGTATATCGGAAACATGCTCAGATTTCGGGGAGTCTTTGGATCTCCCCTTTTTTCTGTCTAAAATTTGTTAACAAGCGTGACAAGATATGCAAAACTTGATATTGAACAAGTTTAAATATCCCGAACGCTAACGGGATGTGTTATTAAAACCATCTTTGAATGAAGCATTCGATGTTAAGGTAAAAAGAGGTATTCGATGAGTACTGATCTTCAGCGCAATTTAGTTCTGGTTCCTCAGGGTAGTCTGGAGGGCTATATTCAGGCAGTGAACAGTATCCCGATGCTGACTGCTGAAAAAGAACGGGCACTGGCTGAACAGTTGCAAAATCAGGGTGATCTGGAAGCTGCCCGTCAGCTCGTTATGTCGCACCTGCGTTTTGTGGTACACATCGCGCGCACTTATTCTGGCTACGGATTGCCACAAGCGGATCTGATCCAGGAAGGTAACATCGGCCTGATGAAAGCGGTCAAACGCTTTGATCCGACGGTCGGTGTGCGTCTGGTTTCCTTTGCGGTACATTGGATCAAAGCCGAAATACATGAATATGTGCTGCGCAACTGGCGTATGGTCAAAGTTGCCACCACAAAAGCACAACGTAAGCTATTCTTTAATCTGCGCAAAACCAAAAAACGTCTGGGTTGGTTCAACCAGGATGAAGTGCGTGCAGTAGCAGATGAACTGGGGGTGACCCCGGAAGACGTCACCGAAATGGAAGCCCGGATGAGTGGTCAGGATCATTCGTTTGATGGCTGGGATGACGACGAAAACGATAACGTATTCGCGCCGGCTCAATATCTGGAAGATAAATCGTCTGACCTGGCGACAGTATACGAAAATGACAACTGGGATAATCATGCGGAACACCGTTTGTCGTATGCCCTGCAGGGTCTTGATGAACGCAGTCAGCAGATTATCCGTGCTCGTTGGCTGGATGAAGACAATAAACTGACGCTACAGGAGCTGGCAGACCGTTATGGCGTGTCGGCGGAACGTGTACGTCAGTTGGAAAAGAATGCACTGAAGAAGCTCAAGGATGTGCTAGAGGCATGATGCCTGACTGAACCACGAAAGGTCTCTTTAGTGAGGCCTTTTTTTTGGCTGCAAAAAGGAGCAAGAAGCATGAAACTGCTGAACCAATTATTTATACAGAATCGCCAGTGGGCTGAGCAGATCAAGGCCGAAGATCCTCATTTTTTTGAGAAACTGGCTTCGCAGCAGTCACCGGAATATTTGTGGATCGGCTGTTCCGACAGCCGGGTGCCTGCGAATGAATTGCTGGGCTTGTTACCCGGTGATGTGTTCGTGCATCGCAATGTGGCGAATCTGGTCGTGCATACGGATTTTAACTGTCTGTCCGTGATCCAATATGCTGTGGAAGTCTTGAAGGTCAAACATATCATTGTCTGCGGCCACTATCATTGCGGTGGTGTGATTGCGGCAATGAGTAATCAGGAATATGGCCTGATTGATAACTGGCTGCGCAACATCAAGGATATTCATTATAAATATCGGTCACAGGTTGATGCGATCGACGATGAGCATGAACGGCAGAATTACCTGTGTGAACTGAATGTGCTGGAGCAGGTCGCCAATGTCTGTTACACCTCTATCGTGCAGAATGCATGGCGGCGTGAGCAGCAACTGGCGGTTCATGGCTGGATCTATGATGTCAAAGACGGTTTATTAAGAGACTTGGAAATTACGGTGGATGGCTTAGCGCAAATCCCGGATGTGTATCGTTCTTCTTGTCAGAAGGTCTCTGCGTTTCATCAGCAAAAGTAACTTCAGAAAAACTGCCCCAGCCATTTCGGGGCAGTCATCAATGCAATGGCCCACAGGCAAAGCCAGAGCAAATCATTAACCAGAAAAGTCAGGCCGATCAAGCCAATGCCCGCCAGCAGCGCCAACATATGCGATTGCCGCTTGCCATAGATAAAGTAACCGGTGCCGATGGCACCGATCACGATATTGGCAAACAGGAGCAGCGGGTCTAATTCCGACATGGGCTAGAGTTTCTGTTGTACGCTGGTTGCGGCGTCTTTCACCTTCTCGCCACCGCGTTCAAGATCCTGTCCCATGCCATGAATGGTGTTACATGCACTCAACAAGATGGCGGCGAACAAGATGCCAGTGATTGTTTTCATGAGTATTCCTCTTTAAGACAATACAATAAATATAATTCAGCACACGGACTTCGCCGAGAAAGAATTTATTATAACGTGATGATTGTTAAGATAGCAGACCATGAGGTCGGCAGGAATATCGCGAGAGCATGAAGCAAAAGAACCACTATCTGACGGAGCAATTTATCACGGAATGGCTGACGCCGGATGTGGGATTTGTGTTCCGTTCCGGCAAGGTGCTGGACGACTTTTCCTCGGCGTATCAGCATATCGAAGTCATGGAAACGGCGGCGTTTGGCCGCGTCTTTCGTCTGGACGGTTATCTGATGACCTCGGAAGCAGATGAGTGGTTCTATCATGAGAATCTGAATCATATTCCGGCCATTACCCATCCCGATCCGCGACGAGCATTGATTATCGGCGGCGGTGATGGCGGTTCTGCCCGTCAGTTACTGAAATACCCCTCGATCGAGAAAATCGTGGTGTGTGAGCTGGATGCCCGCGTGGTTTCCATGGCGGAACAGCATTTTGCCAGCGTGCATCAGGGCGCGTTTCATGACCCGCGGCTGGAGCTTGTTATTGCCGATGGGCTGCAATATGTCACGAATTGTCAGCAACAGTTTGATTTGATTGTGCTTGATTTGACCGATCCGCAGGGCTATGCCGAGCCCTTGTATAGCCGGGAGTTTTTCTCGGATTGTGCCCGTCTGATTGGCGAACATGGTTTGTTATCGCTGCATGTTGGCTCTCCGCAGTTTCATCAGGCCCGGTTTTGTCGTCTCTTTACGGAATTAAAGGCGGTGTTTCAGGTGGTCAGACCGCTGCTGATCCCGATCACGTTATATGGCGGCTTCTGGGGCATGGCCTGTGCGAGTCAACTGCGTGATCCGAAACGACTGGATGCCGATGCGGTGGAACAACGATTACAACAACGCGGTATCAGCGGGCTGCATTATTACAACGGGGATACCCATCAGGCGGCACTGGCATTGCCTAATTTCGTGCGGCAATTATTAACACAGACCGAGTGACCAGATGCCATACCTGAAGGGGTCGTTACTGACCCCTTTGTTCAGCGGGCTTTGGTCGGGTAACGTGGTTTTTTGAGATTGTCGATGGAAAAAATCTCATCCAGTTGCGCTTCAGTGAGCAAACCACGTTCCAGCACGGCCTCCCGCACCGACTTCCCGGTAAGCGCGCACTCTTTCCCTATTTCATCGCAGGCGTGGTGACCGATATACGGGGTCAGGAAGGTGACTAAACCGATCGAACTGAATACGTAGGCTTCACAGCGCTCTTTGTTGGCCGTGATCCCTTCCACGCATTTTTCCCGTAGGCAGGTGCAGGCATTGCTGAGCAGACTCAAAGATTCAAACAGACATTGCGCGATCACTGGTTCCATTACATTCAGTTGCAACTGACCGGCTTCCGCTGCCATGGTCACCGTGACATCGTTCCCCATGACCTTGAAGCAAACCTGATTGACCACTTCAGGAATGACCGGATTCACCTTGGCAGGCATGATGGAGGAACCGGCCTGACGTTGCGGCAGATTGATTTCATGCAACCCGGCGCGGGGGCCCGAGCTTAACAGGCGCAAGTCATTACAGATCTTCGACAGTTTCATCGCCAGCCGTTTATAGGCGCCATGCAGCATCAGATAGGCACCGCAATCAGAGGTTGCTTCAATCAAATCTTCTGCCGGTACGTAACTGTGGCCGGTGATTTCAGCCAGATAGCGGATCGCCAGCGCCGAATAATCTGGTGGAGTATTCATTCCGGTACCAATGGCGGTCGCCCCCAGATTGACTTCCAGCAGCAGTTCCTGACAGCGACCGATATTCTTGATCTCTTCGCGCAGGGTCACGGCATAAGCGTGAAATTCCTGACCTAACGTCATGGGGACGGCATCCTGGAGCTGGGTCCGCCCCATTTTCAGGACATCATTGAAACTAATCGCCTTGTCATCGAAGGCTTTGATCAGTTTTTTCAGCTTTTTCAGCAGATCGAACGTGCTTTCATACAGGGCGACGCGAAAAGCGGTCGGATACACGTCGTTGGTGGACTGGCAGCGGTTGACGTGATCGTTCGGATTCAGGATGTGATAGGCACCTTTTGGCTGGCCTTGTAATTCGAGAGCCAGATTGGCAATGACTTCATTGGCATTCATGTTGACGGAGGTGCCGGCACCGCCCTGAAACAGATCGATCGGGAACTGATCGAAGCAGCGTCCGGTCGAAAGCATCAGATCGCAGGTGGAAACGATCATATCCGCACGTTCGGCATCCAACGTGCCCAGTGCCCGGTTGGCCAGTGCCGCCGCCTTTTTGGTATGCAATAAGCCGTTAATAAATTCAGGAACATCGCTGACCCGCTGCTGGCTGATATGGAAGTTATCCAGTGCTCGCAGGGTATGAATACCATAATAATGTTTGTTATCAACCTGCATACGGCCCAGCAGGTCTTCCTCTTCTCTGAATTGGTTGCTCATGATGCACTCTCGTAACTTCGGGGAGACAATCAGAGTATGACACAGCCTTTTTTGTTGAATAATCAGCCGAAAGCGAAGTTTACGTTTAATCATTTAAAACATAATCAACATAGATAATTTTTTCCGAAACAAAAGGGGATAAATAAGGGGATTTGCGACGATCATGGCGTGAATATGCAGATATCATCGCGCCGAGTAGGGGAATACGTTATTATTCTCACCTTTTACGATATGCGGCACACAAGGTGCTGATTCGTGTCTATTCCCATGGGAGAGGAAGCCTGTGAACTTTACTAACCCGACGACGATTACGTTTGTCATTTATATTCTGGCGATGATCGGTATCGGCTTTGCGGCCTGGCGCTATACCCGTGATCTGTCAGATTACATTCTGGGTGGGCGCAGCCTGGGTAGTTTTGTGACGGCCATGAGTGCTGGTGCTTCAGATATGAGCGGCTGGTTATTGCTGGGGTTACCGGGTGCCGTCTATGCGTCTGGGATATCAGAAAGCTGGATCGCGATTGGCTTGATTATTGGTGCCTGGTTTAACTGGCTGATGGTGGCCGGACGCTTACGCGTGTATACCGAAATCACGCAAAATGCGTTAACACTACCCGATTATTTTACGCATCGTTTTGAAGATCGCAGCAAGTTATTGCGCGTCCTGGCGGCGGTGGTGATCCTGATTTTCTTCACGATCTACTGTGCCTCCGGCATGGTCGCGGGCGCTCGGTTATTCGAGCAGACCTTTGGTCTGAGCTATGATGTGGCACTCTGGGCGGGGGCGGCTGCAACGATAGTGTATGTCTTTGTGGGTGGCTTCCTGGCGGTCAGCTGGACCGATACCGTGCAGGCGACGCTGATGATTTTTGCTTTGTTATTGACGCCGGTGATGGTCATGGTTCATGCCGGTGGCTTTCATGATGCGGTGCAAGCGATTAATACCCTCGATGTGAAATACAGCGACCTGTTCCATGGCACCACTACCATCGGTATTATTTCCCTGATGGCATGGGGACTGGGTTACATGGGACAGCCGCATATTCTGGCGCGGTTTATGGCCGCCAGTTCCGTGAAGACAATTCCCAATGCTCGTCGGATTGGCATGACCTGGATGGTGGTGACACTGGCAGGTGCGGTTGCGGTAGGTTACTTCGGTATTGCCTATTTTTCCGCACATCCGGATCAGGCGGGTTCGGTGCAATCAAACCATGAAACTGTCTTCATTGCCCTGTCGCAATTGCTGTTTAACCCTTGGGTTGCTGGCATTTTACTGTCGGCCATTTTGGCGGCTGTCATGAGTACCTTGTCATGCCAGCTGTTGGTCTCTTCTTCTGCACTGACCGAAGATTTCTATAAGGTCTTCCTGCGTCCTCAGGCATCACAGAAAGAGCTGGTGTGGATTGGTCGCCTCATGGTGTTGCTGGTGTCTATCATTGCTATCGTGATTGCACGTGATCCGGCCAGTAAGGTCCTGGGGCTGGTTGGCTATGCCTGGGCCGGCTTCGGTGCCGCGTTTGGCCCTGTGGTCATTTTATCTTTGCTCTGGCCACGTATGACCCGCAATGGCGCGTTAGCTGGTATGTTGATCGGTGCGCTGACGGTGATTATCTGGCGTAACGGTGCCTGGTTCGGTCTGTATGAGATGGTGCCTGGTTTCCTGATGGCGCTGGCGGCTATTGTGCTGTTCAGTCTGATGGATAAAGCCCCTTCTGTGCGGATGCAGCAGGATTTTGCTCGAATGGAAGTTGAAATGACTAATCCGAGTACATCCTTGACGCAGACAGTCGTGGAATAGGTTGTTACTGTGAAAAGAAAAGCCCGCGCTGTGAAGTGCGGGCTTTTTTGTGGCAGTTATAAGATCTGCTTTAACAGTATATGGGCTTTGAAGCGCTGTATTCGGGTCAGCAAGCGTTTGACGGCATCGGGATAATCCTGCAACTGTTCTAACTCACTGAAATGCGTCAGTCGGTGGGTATGCAGCAGGATGTTTTCTCTCTCGGCAAAGAACCGATCGGACAACAGACGATGCGGATCCCGTAACAGCATGCCGTTTTCCAGATCCAGCGCCCAGGCGCGGGGATTCAGGTTGCTGCCGGTGATCAGGCTCAACTGGTCATCGACAAAAATTCCTTTCAGATGATAAGAGTTCTGCTCGTGTCGCCATAGCATGATATTCAGTTGCCCGTTATCAATGAAATTCTGGTAGCGGCTGGCAAAGCGGCGCAGATTGACTTCATAGAGATAAGGCAGACCACCGACGGTTTTAAAGGGTTCACAAGTTGGAATAAAGAAGTCGTTGGCCGTTTTATCTCCGACCACGATGGTGACTTTCACTTTCCGTTTCAACAAGCCATGCAAATCGCGCGCGAGCGAAAGCGGTGGGTTGAAATACGGTGTGCAGATAAAGATTTCCCGTTCCGCACTGCGGACCAGATCGCGGATGGTTCGGTTTAAACGATTCCCCCGTTTCCCCAAACCGACCAGCGGTGTGACTCCAAACTGACGCGGTCCGATCACGCTCTCTTCAAATTCATAACGTCCGGCTTGCAGACGGCGCAGAAAACGGCGTTGCTCGCTCCTGATCTGCTTGATATTCGGGATATTCGGTTTATCCAGTCGCGGTACGGCCGTGTCGTTGACGAAATGGCGGAGGATAAAACGGGCAAAACTATCGGCCAAATCAGCGTTTTGGATCTGATGATAGCGATCAAAACGGTAACGCTCCTGCTGCTGCAGATAAATGTTATTCAGGCTGGCCCCGGAATAAAGCAATGTATTATCAAACAGAAAGCCTTTGAGGTGTAAAACCCCCAACCATTCCCGGCGTTTTACCGGAACACCATAAAACGGGATGTCACAGGTTGGAAAACGCGCGGCGAAATCCTGATACATCACGTGATTACCGGACTGAGGCCCTTTACCAATCAACCCTCGCTGTGCGCGGTGAAAATCGACAAAAACCTTAATGTCCAGCTGTGGCCGGGCTTGTTTGGCGGCATACAGTGCCTTCATGATTTCCTGGCCTGCTTCATCATCTTGCAGATAGAGGGCGACCAGATAAATTCGGCGTTCAGCGTGGGCAATCAATTCAAGAATACGCTGTTTGAACTGACTGGCCTGATGCAAAATCTGCATGGCGTCACCGTCCACTGGTAACAGCGGCAATTTTTCCAATTGGCGGCGAAAATAGGCTGAATACAGCATGGTGTTCCTTGTTGCTAGCTTGCTAAATAGCGCGGCAAATAAATCAGATTGTAACAATCGCAGGCGCGGACTGCCAGTTTGCTGCGCAGTCTGCGTCTGGAGTTCCATATTCATGGGAGCGGCGTTCAAATCGCTGCCGTGGCTTGTTCCAGCCACAATAATTCGTTGCCTTGCAGGCTGGTCGCCAGCATCAGAAATACTTCACGGTGATAGTCATTCCACCACTGTTTTTCTTCCTCGCTCAGTTGTTCGACCAGGAGTAAACGTTTGTCGAATGGCACCATTGTGAGATTGCGGAAGGCATAGCGGTCTATTTCGCCGGAATGGGTGGCTGTTTCCACCACAACCAGATTTTCGCAGCGCATGCCAAATGCGCCTTCGCGGTAATAGCCGGGCTCGTTTGAAATGACCATGCCCGGCTCCAGCGGCGTGGTACTGCCTTTGGGCGAGATGCGTTGCGGCCCTTCGTGCACACTCAAAACATGGCCGACACCGTGGCCGGTGCCATGATCGTAGTTAAATCCGTGCTGCCATAGTGCGATGCGAGCCAGCACATCCAGCTGCATACCGCAGGTGCCTTTCGGGAATTGTGCCCGGCTGAGCGCAATATGGCCTTTCATCACAAGGGTAAATAGCTGGCGCACTTCATCACTGACTTCGCCCACTTGAACCGTGCGGGTGATGTCGGTGGTGCCTTCTGCATAATGACCGCCGGAGTCGACCAGATAGATGCCATCCTGACCGAAGGCCCGTGGCGGCGCATTGCGGAAATTATAGTGCGGTAAGGCCGCATTCGGGCCTAATGCCGAGATAGTGGCAAAACTGGGCTCCAGATAGCCCGGTTGCTGCAGTCGGTAGCTTTCCAGCTTTTCAGCCAGTTGCGCTTCATCACTTTGTAAGCCTTCAGCTCTCGCATGATCTAGCCAGGCCAGGAACTGGCACATGGCGATGGCATCTTTACGATGTGCTTCGGTCATGCCCGCAATTTCGGTAGTATTTTTGCAGGCCTTGGCCAGCAGGCAAGGATCCACCTGATCCAGCAGGCGAGCTCCATATTGTTGCAGTTGCAACGCACAGGCGGCATTGGTGTTGGCACTGTCTAGCCAGACGGTCAGGGCATCTTCCCCCAGACGTTGTAATACATCGTTCAGTTTACCGGCCGGATAGACGGACACATCGTTACCGACATGGCTGCTGAACTGGCTGTCGAGGCGGCTTGGCTTGATGAAGAGATCCAGCGTGGCATTGCTATATAACACCGCAAATGCATTCACCACCGGCAGGGCCGGAATGTCCGTGCCACGGATATTCAATAGCCAGTTAATTGATTCATTCTGGCTTAACAGCAGAGCGTCGGCTGATTGTGCGCGCAGTTGTGCGGCGAGCCGCTGACGTTTGGCGGCGCTGCTTTCACCGGCAATTTCATCGGCAAACAGGCGAGCCGGAGACTCGACCGGTTCAGGGCGATCAGACCAGTGCTGGTCGATAGGATTTTGCGCCAAGGGATGCAGGCTGATCTGCGCAGCAGACAGATTTTGTTCGTGTTTACGATACCAGTCCAGACTATGCAGGCGAGCATCAATACCCACCCGGCTATTCGCGGGCAACTGCTGGATCAGCCAATCGCTCAACGGATCCTGCAGCAGATGCAGTACAGAAAACTGCTCCTCGGAGACTTGCTGTCGGGCCTGAACGGTATATCGGCCATCAACAAAGAGTGCAGCTTTATCGGCCAGAATCACGGCGACGCCGGCAGACCCTGTGAAGCCTGTTAACCAGGCCAATCGTTCATCAGTCGGTGCGGTGTATTCGCCGAGATGCTCATCTTCGTGAGGGACAATAAATGCCTGAATATCTGCGTGTTGCATTGAGCCACGAACCAGAGTCAGACGTTCTGCAACTGAAGGTTGAATAGACATGCGAGCTTCCGCGTGAGGCTAAAAATGGAGGCAGAATAACATAAATCAGCCAGAGTTGATGGATGTTTGTCGGTTGCGTGTGCTACCGGAAACAATTGGAAATACCGAATCATCTGCTGCTTCATCGACATTCTTTGGTATTTCAATATGGAAATGAGCGCCATTACCGACGTTGCTCTGGCATTTGATTCGTCCACCCAATAATTGTACAACCTGATTATAGACGATGTAACAACCCAGACCGGAAAAGCCCTGTGCCCGCCGACTGGTGACAAACGGTTCGAAAATATGCGGCAGTAATTCTGGCGCAATACCCTGTCCATTATCGTAATAATCTAGGTGTATCTCACCCTGTTCCGCTGTCACCTGAATAGTGATGGTTCTTGGCCGGTTGCAGTGGTCAAATCCGTGATCCAGCGAATTTTGCAACAGATGATTGCAAACACGACTGAACGCCGAGAGATAGCTGTGCATCTCCAGTGCTGGTTCACACTGAATCGACACATGGCAATGTTCCTGGTTCAGACGGTGCCCCTGAGAGACAATGATCTGATGCAGTGTTTCGGCAATGTTGAAGCTGCTGGTTTGTTGTGCACTGTGGGTGATTGCAATTTGTTGAAAATTATTCAACAGATCAACCGCTTTTCTGAGCTGTTGCGACAGTAGCTCTCCCGACTCACCAATGGCTTCCAGTTGCGTTTGCCAGTGTTCGCGAGAGAACGACTCTGCTGATGGCAGCAAGGCCAGCTCTTTTAGTTTATTGCTCAAAAAACGGCTGGCAGTCATGCTGACCCCTAAAGGGGTATTCAGCTCGTGTGCCATGCCAGTTACCAACGCACCTAGTGACGCCATCTTTTCGGCTTCAATTAATGATTGCTGTGTGTTTTTCAGATTGGCGTAGGCCATTTTGAGTTCGCGATGACTCTCTTCGAGTGAGTGAGTCCGTTCTGTGACTTTTTGCTCAAGTTGTTCGTTGAGCCTGATATTGAGCGCATGTTCTTGTTGCAGATTATCGGCATACGAGAGCTGTTTCTGCCAGTCATCATTGTGTCGTTGCTGCATATCATTGATGCTGATGACGATCGCATCCAGCTCATCCTGCGCTGCATCTGATGGAGGGTCTCGTTCCAATGCCAAAGGCTGGATGGTATTGCTGGCATCCAGCTTTTGCAGGAAAGCCCTGATCTTATGCAAATGGCGGATCAACTGATGATAAAAAATCAGCATGATGCAGAACGAAACCAACAGGGTTTTCAGTGTCTGAGTGGCCAGAATAATCAGGCTTTTTTGCCATAAGCGCTGATAAATGGGTTCTAAGGTCAGGTCAATTTTCAGTTCGCCAACATCGTAACTTTCGTAAGACAGCGGGAAAGTTTGTGTCAGCACTTGCAGGCCGTTCACCCGGCCGACATGACCGCGTTCCAGCAACTGCCCATCGATTTTTTCATATACGGTGGCGGCCTGTACGTCAGGCATTTGCTGCAACCCTTTTAGCTGCAAGCCTAACTGCTCGGTATCCATATTCCAGACACTGGCCGCAATGGCGGTACGATGCGAGCGGGCCAGTTCAGTTATGCGCTCTTTGGTGTCATCGACACTTTGGCTGTAATCCCAGCCCAACTGCAACAGGGTCGAGATCAGGGCTAACACCGTACTGCAGGCAAGGATGTAGGCCAGTAAGCGACGGGATAACCGGTGTGCAGTAGAAAAGCTCAGGAATAAATTTTTCCAATACGTCAGCATGATAGTTCCATTGCCTGCCTTTTGGCGGATAGCGCGCTGTGTTGGTGGCAAGGTTATTCTGCCACAAAGGATCCTTGCGCGAATCATCAAGATATAGCACGGGTGGGCGCAAAGAACAAAGTTGGATGAGATCACAGCAACAAGGCTTGATAAATAGTTATTCTGACCGCATGTTAATAAGAATCAATATTCTGTTTCTGTGCCGTATTCTGAGGTAAGTGCCGATGAGCAACCCGCTGTTATCCATGGATGGCTTACCGCCGTTCAGCAAGATCAAACCAGAACATGTACAGCCTGCTGTGCAACAGGCGATTAATGAAGCCAAACAGCGTATAACAGAAGTATTACGTTCGTCAGATTTGACCTGGGATAGCCTGATAGCACCGCTGGAAGAGTGCGATGACCGATTGTCCCGTATCTGGTCGCCAGTCAGTCATATGAATTCGGTCATTAATAATGATGAACTGCGTGCCGCTTATGAAGCCTGTCTGCCATTATTGTCTGAATATCAAACTTTTGTCGGGCAACATGACGGGTTGTATCGGGCGTATCAGCAATTGGCCGACAGTAATGAATTCCGTCGTCTGAGTCAGGCACAACAGCAACAGGTTAATAACACCTTACGTGATTTCCGATTGTCGGGGATTGCACTACCAGCAGAACAGCAGCAGCGTTATGGCCAGATCGTCAGTCGCCTGTCAGAACTGGCCTCTCAGTTTAATAATCAGGTGATGGATGCCACACAGGCCTGGATCAAGCACATCACTGACGAAAGCGCATTGGCCGGTTTGCCTGATTCGGCCAAAGCCGCGGCGAAACAGCAGGCACAAAGTCGTGAACTGGACGGTTGGGTCTTTACGCTGGATATTCCCTCTTATCTGCCGGTGATGATGTACGCCGATGATCGGGCATTACGTGAAGAGGCTTATACCGCATTCACGACCCGGGCATCGGATCAGGGTCCGAATGCCGGCACCTGGGATAATTCGCCATTGATTGAGGAAATCCTGGCGCTACGACATGAGCTTGCACAATTACTCGGTTTTGCCAATTATGCCGAACGTTCTCTGGCCACCAAGATGGCGCACTCCACACAGCAGGTGGTGGATTTCCTGACGGATCTGGCGGTTCGCTCCCGTCCACATGCTTTGCGTGAGCTGCAGGAATTGCAGGAATATGCACAACAGCAACACGGCATCGACACGCTGGCCGCGTGGGATATTCCGTATTACAGCGAAAAACTGAAACAACATCTGTATGCCATTTCAAACGAGGCCTTGCGTCCGTATTTCCCGGAACACAAGGTGGTGCAGGGTCTGTTTGAAGTGGTGAAACGACTGTTTGGTATGCGGATCAAACCGCATCTGGCGGTTGAAACGTGGCATTCGGATGTGCGTTTTTATGACATCGTCGATGCCAAAGGCGAATTGCGTGGCAGCTTCTATCTGGATCTGTATGCCCGAGCCCACAAACGGGGTGGGGCCTGGATGGATGACTGCATGGGGCGGCGTTATCGTCAGGATGGTCAGTTGCAACACCCGGTGGCCTATCTGACCTGTAATTTCAATGGTCCGGTCGATGGCAAACCAGCCCTGTTTACGCATGATGAAGTGGTGACGCTGTTCCATGAGTTTGGTCATGGCCTGCATCATATGCTGACCCAAATTGATGTTGCCGGAGTTTCCGGGATCAACGGAGTGCCTTGGGATGCGGTGGAACTGCCTAGTCAGTTCCTGGAAAACTGGTGTTGGGAACCAGAAGCACTGGCGGTGATCTCTGGTCATTATGAGACCGGCGAACCACTACCGCAGAGTGAACTGGATAAACTGCTGGCGGCGAAAAACTTCCAGTCGGCGATGCAGATGGTGCGGCAGTTGGAGTTTGCGCTCTTTGATTTTCGTCTGCATCGTGAATATGACCCGCAGTTGGGGGGCCGTGTTCAGCAGATCCTGGATGAAGTCCGCCAACAGACGGCGGTAATTGTGCCACCGGCCTTTAACCGTTTCCAACATAGCTTTTCCCATATCTTCGGTGGCGGCTATGCGGCCGGTTATTACAGTTATAAGTGGGCAGAAGTGTTATCCGCCGATGCTTTCTCGCGGTTTGAAGAAGAAGGGATATTTAATCCGCAAACCGGTGCGGATTTCCTGCAATATATCTTGGAAAAAGGCGGTTCAGACGAACCAATGACGCTATTCAAGGCATTTCGCGGCAGAGAACCCCGAATTGAGGCGTTACTCCGCCATTCCGGGATTCAATAAAATCTGTTATCTCGCGCTAGAAACGGCACTTTGGTGCCGTTTTTTTTCAAAAGCATGACGATGACCGCTAAATTGTGATCAAAGCACAGAATGCTTTTGCTTTCGTTTGCGCTTCATATTGCTTATGTTTATGCTTCGAAATCATTGAAAATGAATCGTTGTAGGCATGGATGCTTGATATGAAACGGATGGCTGCAGGGAGATCGTATTTTAAATGACGGCAGATCAACTGCGGGAACTGCCAGCCAGTTTTATGCAATCGCATTACTTTCCTGACCAGACTTATTTTCATCAGCATCAGAATATCATTTGGCATTATCTCAATGATGCCGTGTTGATTTGTGATCCGTCTTTGCATGTCTTGAGTGTCAATCCTGCTTTCCAGAAAATTACCGGTTTTCAAGCTGATGAGGTCTTAGGGCAGAACGTTGAGCTATGGCGCTCTGGCTTAATGAATAAACGCTTTTATCGTCAACTGGCGCAAACGCTGGAACAGCAAACCATGTGGCAGGGTGAAATATGGAACCGCCGCAAAGATGGTTCAGTTTTCCCTGCCTTTCTGACGGTGTGTAAGCAAACCATCCCTCCGGCGGCGGGTAGCTATGTCGCAATTTTCCGTGATCTCAGTGAACAGAAAGAAGCGGAAAGTCATGTGCTTAACCATATTCATTACGATCTGCTGACCGAGTTACCGAATCGCCAGCTCTTTGCCCAGAGCCTGGAACGACTTGTTTCGTATGAATCACCATTTGCGTTGATGGTATTGGATCTCAATGGCATGAAAACCATCAATACCAGCATGGATCACCAGACTGGCGATGAGATCTTGTGTGCGGTGGCACACCGCCTGTCAGGGCGATTGCGCACCAGCGATATGCTGGCACGGACGGGCGGTGATGAATTTGCGTTATTGGTGCCGGGCATTGTGAACCGGCGTCAGGCCGAGATTTATGCCAAGCAGGTGATGGGGAGTTTTGACTGGCCCTTCCAGTTGGAAAATCAGCAGCTCTATATCTCTGCCGCGATTGGCATTGCGATCTGGCCCAGCGATTCCAAAGAACCGGATGTCTTGTTAAGCAATGCGGAACAGGCGCTGTTTGAAGCGAAAAAGCAGCATATTCCGATAAAACTATACAGCAGTGAATTGCGCCGGAATCTGCAAGACCGGAATCGGTTGCAGCAGGATCTGGCCAATGCCATCAAATACCATCAGTTATCCCTGGTGTATCAGCCCATATGGGATGTCGACCAGCAGCGCGTCATAAAGCTGGAGGCACTGGTACGCTGGCAGCACCCGGAACGTGGGGCGATCTCGCCGCTTGAATTTATTCCGCTGGCAGAAGAGAGCGGGTTGATTCAAGGGCTGGGGCAGTGGATCCTGCTGCATGCCTGCGCAGACTTGGTCAAGCTGCACCGACAAGGGTTTACCGACATTCAGATGTCGATCAACCGCTCGACCCCCGAATTCCAGACCATCGATCTGGATGCACGGGAATGGCTGACGACGATCGTCGATATGGGGTTAAACCCGAATGCCATTATTTTTGAGATAACTGAATCACTGTTGATGAGTAATCAGGAAGCCAACCGTCAGCGGATGCATGCATTACGCGCGGCCGGGTGCGGGATTGCCATTGACGATTTTGGAACCGGCTACTCCGCATTGAGCTATCTGCGCAGTTTTCCGATTGATGTGGTGAAAATCGATCGGGCGTTTGTGCGCAGTATCCCGGAAGAAAAACAGGAATGCCTGTTACTGGATGGTATCATCAATCTGGTGAATAACCTCGGGATGACCTTGATCATTGAAGGGGTGGAAACAGAAGATCAACTGGATTATCTGCGGGAACGTCGTTGCAGCTATATTCAGGGTTATTTGTTCAGCCAGCCTTTACCCTTCCCGGCGCTACTGACTTATCTGAAACAGGTCATGTCATAGGCACTCAGTGCCGCTTCGGTTTTGTTATACAATAGCCACTACACAATAAAACAATCCCAGAGGAACGGGCATGTACCCCATTCAGGTGATTGCCGACGACCCGATGTATCGGGTGCAGGCGGCCGAATTGACGACTCAGTTACAATGTCTGACCACCGAGGCGCCTTTTGCCTTGGTCTGGGATGCACAACATCTGGAACTGCGTAAACTGGATGAACCCAAACTGGGCCCGGTGTTGGTTGATTTTGTGGCGGGAGCCGTGGCGCATCGGCGTAAATTCGGAGGCGGCCGCGGGCAATCGATCGCCAAGGCCGTGGGTCTGAAATCCGGGGCGAATCCTACCGTGGTGGATGCGACGGCGGGGCTGGGCCGCGATGCCTTTGTGCTGGCGTCACTGGGCTGTCAGGTGACGATGCTGGAACGGCATCCGGTGGTGGCGGCCTTGCTGGCCGATGGTCTGCAGCGTGCACAGCGAGATGACGAGATTGGTCCTTGGGTCCGAGAACGGATGTCACTGCGGGCCGGATCTGCGCTGGATAATCTGCAGCAGCTTGGCTTCACACCGGATGTGGTTTACCTCGATCCGATGTTTCCGCATCGCCAGAAATCGGCTCTGGTGAAAAAAGAGATGCGGGTGTTTCAGTCGCTGGTGGGCGCCGATCAGGATGCCGATGCCTTGCTGCCGGTGGCGTTAGCCGTTGCCGGAAAACGGGTGGTGGTCAAGCGGCCGGATTATGCCGGTTATCTGAATGATATGACGCCGAGCATGAGCATTGAAACGAAAAGTAATCGATTTGATGTGTATGTGGTGACTCGTTAACGTCTGCAAGAGGACGGAGTTGCTGTCTGCAAAATGATCTGAGGCGGCAATAAAAAAGAGGGCTTAATGCCCTCAAGAATCGATGAATGGTAAAACAGAAAGGGTCACGGGAATGTGGGTTATTCCATCAGGGCTAAGGCATCGGCCAAGATCTTATCGCCCCGCATCATGCCATAGTCCATGCTGTTGATAATGGCGATGGGTTTATTCAGTTCGCTGGCTGTTTTCTTGAATTCCTCAAATTTATAGCGGATCTGAGGCCCCAGCAGGCAACAATCATAATCAGGCAGTGTTTTTTCAAAATCTTCCATGCCTACCGCATTGATCTCAACTTCAATTCCTTTTTGCGTGGCAGCCTGACGCATCTTATTGACAACCATACTGGTGGACATGCCCGCAGCACAGCAGAGGAAAATCTTTTTCATGGAAAGAAGGCTCCTGTATCTGGTCTCAGATGAAATTATCACTCACTCTTTCTCCACTGTCGCATGCGGTTGTAGCATCGTCTGTGAACTGTTTCGCAAAATAGGATAAGGTGTCAGTGTGATGCCATACTTATGGGAGCCGACGCATGTGGTTACTGGATCAGATTGTAGAGCAGCGCGTCAAAGAGGCGCAGCAGCAAGGGCAATTCACTGATTTACCGGGTACCGGCCAGCCGTTGCAGTTGGATGATGACAGTATGATCCCGGAGAGTTTGCGTGTTGCCTACCGTATTTTGCGCAACCACGGCGCGTTACCGCCGGAAATTGTTTGGCGACAAGATATCAACAGTGTGCAGGATTTGCTACGAAAGATTGAACAAGATGATCCGGCCAACGAGGTGTTACGTAAACGCTTGCGCCTATTGCAATTGCAGGTCGGTATACAACGAAATCGATAAGGTAGAAACGGCATGAAATATATTGGGGCTCATGTCAGTGCGGCGGGCGGCATTGAACTGGCGGTTAAGCGGGCAGTAGACATTGGGGCGAATGCGTTTGCCTTATTTACGAAAAATCAGCGCCAGTGGCAGGCACCAGCGCTGTCAGATCACACCATTGCGGCCTTTCGCCAGGCGTGTGAACAAGCTGGTTTTCTACCGGAGCAGATCCTACCGCATGATTCTTATCTGATTAATCTGGGGCATCCGGAAACCGATGCGCTGGAAAAATCCCGAGCAGCGTTCCTTGATGAAATGCAGCGCTGTGAACAGTTGGGATTGTGCTATCTGAACTTTCATCCCGGCAGTCATCTGAATGCCATCAGTACCGACGAGAGTCTGCGTCGTGTGGCGGCTTCCATCAATCTGGCATTAGAACAGACGCAGGGTGTCACGGCGGTGATTGAAAATACAGCCGGGCAGGGCACAAATCTGGGCTGGCAGTTTGAACATCTGGCCGCCATTATCGATCAGGTCGAGGATAAGTCACGGGTAGGCGTCTGTTACGATACCTGCCATGCCTTTGCCGCCGGCTATGATATGCGCACAGCGGAAACTTGTGCGGCGACGTTTGCCGAGTTTGAGCGGATTGTCGGGTTTCACTATCTGAAAGGCATGCATATCAACGGTGCAAAATGCACCTTTGGCAGTCGCGTTGACCGCCATCACAGCCTGCAGGAAGGCAATTTGGGGACGGCTGTGTTTGAGTTCATCATGCGGGACAGTCGTTTTGACCGTATTCCATTGATTCTGGAAACGGTGAACCCGGATATCTGGCCGGATGAGATCCGCTGGCTGCGGCAACTCGCCTAAAATATTTGCAACCTTACCATAGTGGCAATATTGAGCCCCGCGAAAAGGTTGTTTATGCTGAACACGAAATGATCGGGTATTGCCGGAGAAACATAAGGTGTTAAAACGGTTCGGGTTGCTGATGATGCTCATGCTGACAAGCTGGATCCCACTCCAGTCGGTTGCGGCGTGGCAGTCTATGACCCGTACGGAATTTGTTTCGGCACAAACCGTGATACCTGCCATGACTACCTGTCATGGCAATATGTCATCCGATATGCCGGCCACCGCCCATAAAACGTCGGCGATGGCATCGCATGATACCCAGTGTGCGGGTTGTTTACCGTTATGTACGGGTGCTCCGCCCGCCGTTTCCCCTTGGCGTGAATTTGCAAGACAAACACCAGCGCCTATTCCTGTGCGTCACTCACTCTACAGTGATTTTATTCCCGGCGTTGTTTCGCCACCTCCTCTCTCTCTGTACGTCTGATCTCTCGGGCCGACAGCCTGAGCCTGACGTTATCGTCAGTAATTCATGATTACTTTTTTCGGTCATGTGACCGGTGATATATCGATTTTCGGAGAGAAAAGAATGGCTATTGCTAACACTACAGCACCTCGTATTCTGGCTTTCACCCTGAGTTCTTTACTGATGTTTACTGCACATGCCGGTGAAGCCATGTCACAGCAAGAGATGAGTCAAATGCCGGGCATGAGCGCAAGCCAGCAGCAGAAAACCTATCCGCTGAATGGTCGTGTCGTGGCGGTCGATACGACAAATTTAACCGTCACCTTGGAGCATGATGCCGTCACTGAGCTGAACTGGCCAGCGATGACGATGCCATTCAAGGTGGCTGATGCAAAATTCCTGACCGGATTAAAACCGGGTCAATCCATCATGGCGATGTTCACTATCAAAGATGGCGAATCTCCGACCATCGTTTCACTGCATAGCATGTAATGGGACTGGCCGGTAGCCGAGTGCTACCGGCGATGGTTTAAATGACGCCCGGCAGCGAGTCGGGTGTGGAGTTGGGCATGAAAATATCATCAGTGCTATTGCTGGTCACCGGGGTGCTGGTGGGCGGCGCAGCGAGTTACGCTTGGTTGGCACACCAGGCCGTCGCGGTATCGGCCACCAGTACGGCCAAAAAATCGCCGGAACATAAAATTCTGTATTACCGTAACCCGATGGGGCAGCCGGATACCTCGCCGGTGCCGAAAAAAGACAGTATGGGCATGGACTATATTCCGGTCTATGCCGATGAGGTCAAGGCAAAACCAAAAGAGCGTACCATCCTGTATTACCGTAACCCGATGGGGCAGCCGGATACCTCGCCAGTGCCGAAGAAAGACAGCATGGGCATGGATTACATTCCGGTTTATGCCGATGCGGCGCCGGTTGAGAAGGGTGCGGTGACGATTGATGCCAGCCGACGACAGAATTTGGGCGTGACCTCAGTCGCGGTGAAAACCGCCAAGCTGACCCGGGCCATCAAGGCCGTCGGGGTGTTTGCGGTCGATGAGCGGCGGCAATACACCATCACCAGTAAATTGGATGGCTGGGTTGATAAGCTCTATGTCAATTCAACCGGACAATCGGTCAAAGCCGGTCAGCCGTTGTTTGAGTTATACAGCCCCGAGCTGATCGTGGCGCAGCAGGAATATCGCATTGCCCGGCAGAACAAGCTGGACCCGGCAGCGCCACAGCGCTCTCCCGCCGGTTTAGGCAATGCGGCACTGACCCGTTTGCGCTATTGGGATATCCCAGAGTCGGCCATTCGTCGGCTGGCAGAAGGAGGCGATGTCAAACGGACATTGCCGATTGATGCACCGATCACGGGCGTGGTGCTGACGAAAAATATCACACAGGGCATGAAATTCAGTGCGGGTGAAGCGCTGTACCAGATTGCCGATCTGTCCACGATCTGGCTGCTGGCCGATGTGTTTGAACAAGATCTGGCGGCCGTGCAGGAAGGACAGACGGTGCAGGTGAAAGTGAATGCCTATCCGGCAGAAACCTTTACCGGCAAGCTCGCGTTTATCTATCCGACGATGAATACGCAGACTAGAACTGTTCAGATTCGCGTGGAACTGAATAATTCACAAGGCAAGCTGAAGCCGGGTATGTATGCCGAAGCTCAGTTACAGGTGCCGGTCAGTGCTGACGGGCAACTGGTCATTCCGGAGTCGGCCTTGATCGACAGCGGCTCCCGGCAAGTGGTGCTGATCGACGAGGGGCAGGGCAAATATGTGCCGCGGAAGGTACAGGTGCTGGCGCGCGGAGAAATACAGCAGGGCGAACGACAGATTGCCGTCAGCGGTGTCAAGGCCGGGGAAAAAGTGGTGACCCAGGCAAATTTCCTGATCGATTCCGAAAGTAACCTGCAGGCCGCTTTCTCCAGCATGGGAGGACAATAACCATGCTGCAAGGTCTGATCCGCTGGTCATTACATAATCTGTTTCTGGTGCTGCTGCTGACGTTACTGACGGTGGCCGGTGGCGTCTATGCCGTGATGAAAACACCGCTGGATGCCATCCCGGATCTGTCGGATGTGCAGGTGATTGTCTATACCGATTATCCCGGTCAGGCACCGCAAGTGGTGGAAGATCAGGTGACCTATCCGCTGACGTCAGCGCTGCTGTCTGTGCCGAAGGCCAAGGTGGTTCGCGGATACTCTTTCTTCGGTTCTTCCTTCGTTTACGTCATCTTTGATGATCATACCGACCTCTATTGGGCGCGTTCGCGGGTGCTGGAATACCTGAACGGCGTCTCCGGTAAGCTGCCGAGTGGGGTTACGCCGACGCTGGGGCCGGATGCCACGGGGGTGGGCTGGGTCTATCAATATGCGCTGGTGGCGAAAAACCAAACTCTGGCGGCGCTACGTACCCTGCAGGACTGGACACTCCGCTATCCGTTGTCGGCCACGCCGGGGGTCGCGGAGGTCGCCAGCGTCGGTGGTTTCGTTAAACAGTATCAGGTGGTGCTCGATCCGCGGAAATTGCAGGCGTTCAATATTTCGCCGGTTGAGGTGATGGACACCATTCGTAACAACAACCAGGATGTCGGTGGCCGGGTCATTGAAATGGCGGAAACCGAATTTATGGTGCGAGCAAAAGGGTATCTGCGCAACCTCAACGATATCCGGCAACTGGTGGTGAAATCGGTCAACGGTACGCCGGTGCGGGTGGGGGATCTGGCGCGGGTCGAATTGACGCCCGATGAGCGGCGCGGTCTGGCCGAATTAAATGGGGAAGGTGAGGTGGCGTCGGGGATCGTGGTGGCCCGCAGCGGTGAAAATGCGCTGAACGTCATCGAACAGGTCAAGGCGAAATTGCAAGGTCTGACTGCCAGCCTGCCAGCGGGCACCTCGATGATCCCGGTCTACGATCGTTCGGAGCTGATTTATCGTGCAATTGATACCCTGAAACATACCCTGCTGGAAGAAAGCACGATTGTGGCACTGGTTTGCGTGCTGTTTTTGTTGCATGTGCGCAGTGCGCTGGTAGCGATCCTGATGCTGCCGGTCGGTATTTTGGCCGCTTTTATCGGTATGCATTTGTTGAGTATGAACTCAAACATCATGAGTCTGGGGGGGATTGCCATCGCCATCGGTGCCATGATCGATGCGGCGATTGTGATGGTGGAGAATGCCCACAAGCATCTGGAGCGTGCCCCGCCGGGAACGCCGCGGCGCGATATTATTTATTTCGCCTGTAAAGAGGTAGGGCCGGCGCTGTTTTTCTCGCTGTTGATCATTACGGTCTCCTTCCTGCCGGTATTTACGCTGGAATCGCAGGAAGGGCGGATGTTCAGCCCGCTGGCATTCACCAAAACCTTCTCCATGGCGGCAGCAGCCTTGCTGTCGGTGACACTGGTGCCGGTCTTGATGTTGCTGTTTATCCGAGGACACATCATTCCGGAACAGAAAAACCCGATCAACCGGGTATTAATTGCGGGCTATAAGCCATTCATTACGCTGGCCTTGCGCTTTAAGAAAACAACCATACTGTTATCGCTGATGATCCTGGGGGCAACTTGGTTCCCGCTGAAACAGATTGGCAGTGAATTCATGCCGACCCTGCACGAGGGGACGTTGTTGTTCATGCCGGCGGCCTTGCCGGGAATGAGCGTGACGAAAGCGGCAGAACTCATTCAACAGCAGGATCGCATCATCAAATCTTTCCCGGAAGTGGCCTCGGTCTTTGGCAAGGCTGGCCGCGCCAATACTGCGACCGATCCGGCGCCATTGGAGATGTTTGAAACCGTTGTCAATCTGAAGCCGGAGTCAGAGTGGCGGCCGGGCATGACGACGGAAAAATTGGTGGATGAACTGGATAAGGCAGTCAAAATGCCGGGGGTGGCCAATTCCTGGACCATGCCGATCCGCGCCCGCATCGACATGCTGTCGACCGGTATCCGTACGCCGATTGGCATCAAGGTGTTTGGCCCGGATCTGGCGGGAATTGAACGCATTGCCCGGCAGGTGGAACAAGCTGTGAAGCCGGTGCCAGGCACCCGCAGCGCCTATGCAGAGCGCATTACGGGCGGCTATTACCTGACGCTGGAGCCGGATCGTGAAGCGCTGGCCCGGTATGGGGTGAGTATCAACACGCTGCAACAGGTCATTGCGTCCGCATTGGGAGGCGAAACCATCACCAATACGGTGGAGGGGCGCGAACGTTACGGCGTGATCCTGCGGTATCCGCGGGAATTGCGCGATACGCCACAATCCATTGCCACCGAAGTGATGGTGCCGACCAGCAGTGGCTTGATCCCGCTGGGGCAGCTCGCCAGTTTGCGACTGGAACAGGGGCCGCCGAGTATCCGCACGGAAAACGCGGAGCTGGCCGGCTATGTCTATGTCGATAGTGGTGATCGGGACATTGGTTCCTATGTCGCGGATGCCAAGGCGGCGGTCGCGCAGCACGTCAAACTGGAGCCGGGCTATCACCTGAGCTGGAGTGGCCAGTTTGAATATATGGAACGCGCCAAAGCCCGACTGGCGATCGTGGTGCCTTTTACCCTGCTGATTATTTTTCTGTTGCTGTATCTCAACTTCCGCAATCTGACTGACAGTCTGATCGTGCTGTTGTCGGTGCCCTTTGCACTGATCGGCGGAATTTGGTTGATGTGGTGGCTGCATTATGCCTGGTCAGTGGCGGTGGCGGTGGGGTTCATCGCCCTTGCTGGCGTGGCGTCGGAAACGGGTGTGATCATGCTGATTTATCTGGAACATGCCTGGCAGGAAAAACAGCAGCAACTGGGTGAGGATGTGCATCCGAGCGTCAGCGATCTGTATGCGGCCATTGTGGTTGGGGCCGCAGAACGGGTTCGACCGAAGATGATGACCGTGGTTACCATCATGTGTGGTCTCTTACCTATCATGTGGGGCACCGGAACGGGGTCAGAGGTCATGCGGCGGATCGCGGCGCCGATGGTTGGCGGCATGATTTCATCCACCCTGCTGACACTGCTGGTGATCCCGGCCATTTATGCACTGGTGAAACAGTGGCAGCATCGTCTGCGCTGAGATACGAA
The DNA here is from genome assembly GCF_000527035.1 of Tolumonas lignilytica. Taxonomy (NCBI): domain Bacteria; kingdom Pseudomonadati; phylum Pseudomonadota; class Gammaproteobacteria; order Aeromonadales; family Aeromonadaceae; genus Tolumonas; species Tolumonas lignilytica. The sequence goes on along the minus strand of NZ_AZUK01000001.1, from coordinate 1,577,415 downwards.
AAAATAAAAGCCTCGCAAGAGGCTTTTATTTTGTTGGGTAGGGGATCGCCGATTCACGCAGAATCAGTTCCCCATGGAAGATGGGGATCGCAAACGCATTGTCACCATTCGCCAGATGGATCGCCTGCTCAATAGCCGTTCTGGTCATATCGATCACCGGAATGTTAACAGTGGATAATGACGGCGTCATAAACGCGGTCATCTCATCATTGTCAAAACCGAAAACCGAAACATCATCGGGGATTTTCAGGCCCGCTTCATTCAATGCACGGTAAGCACCTTCGGCCATATTGTCAGTACAACTGAATAACGCACTGAATTTCTTCCCGTTTTCTATTAATTCACGGCAGGCAGTATAACCACTGGGGATCAGGTTCTGTCCGTGCACCACCAGATCCGGATTATAGGCGATGCCATAATCGGCGAGGGCATCCCGGTAGCCCTGCAGACGGGCTTGGGCGCTCGGGCTGTGCATACGGGCGGTAATACAGGCGATATCACGGTGTCCGAGTTTCAGCAGGTGCGAAACAGCCGCATGCGCTGCCTCCTGCTGGGCAAATACGATGCAGCGTTCCGGCGCCTGCGGTAACTGACGGTTCATGACCACCAGAGGAATTGGTAATTCCTCGATCATGGTCATCAGTTTGTCTTCCGGAATGTAACGGCTATAGAGCACGATCGCGTCGCAACAGCGATCGACCAGCATATTGACGGCGGCGATTTCCCGCTCGGGATTATCATGTCCATCCGTCACAATCAGATGTTTACCAGCCTGCTCGACACTCTGGGCAGCCTGCTTGAGCAAATCGCCGAAGAAGTTGCCATTAAAATCAGAAAGGATCAGACCAATCGTATTCGAGCGTTGGGTTGCCAGTGCCTGAGCCAGACCGTTGGGGCGATAATTGAGTTCTTGTATGGCCCGGTAGACTTGTTCGCGGGTGCTTTCTTTGACCTGTCCGGTATTGTTCAGTACGCGGGATACTGTCGCTTTTGATACGCCCGCTAAGCGGCATACATCTGTGATTGTCGCCATGTGTTCCATCCCATAAAACATGCTGCCGATTGGTATGACCCAAACCACGAATTATCAGTGCTGCTGCCGGCTACCGCAAGAGATGTCACTCTATACTGCGTTCATTCCTTTGCAAATATTAACGATAGCGAATTTTCATCCCCAGAATCACCGCTGCCAGCGCCAGCGTAATACCATTGGCCGCAACGATAGAAGCCTGGCCATTTATGATCCCGTAGATACACCACAGCAACACACCCAGCGTAAACGCGATATACATCACCAGTGAAATACTGGAAACATCGCGGGTTTTCATGATCTTGACGACCTGAGGAATGAAAGAACCGGTAGTAAGACAACCGGCTATCAAGCCCAGTAATTCTGTCGATGAAGCATCCATGGTGAATAATATTCCTGACTACAATCAACAGTCCCCTCTCCAAGAGAGGGGACATTAGTTACAACATTTCACCGTTAGTGCGGATCACATTCTGATACCAGCCAAAACTCAGTTTTTTCTTGCGGGCCAGATTGTTTTCGTGGTCAACGTAAACAAAACCATACTGTTTTTGGTAACCATTTAACCAGGAAAGCAGATCGATAAACGACCAGGGATAATATCCCCGTACATCGGCTCCCAGTCGGATCGCTTCGCCAGTCGCTTCAATATGCTCACGCAGATAGTCAATGCGTGGCTGATCCAGCACCTCACCATTCACGATTGGGTCTTTTGCACCCAAGCCGTTTTCGGTGATGTAGATCGGTACCTTACCATAGCGTTTGTTGATCCGCATGATGGCATCGGTCAGCCCTTCAGGATAGATCTCCCAGTCCCAGTCGGTATAGCGCCCGTTCGGATTGCGTACCAGCTTGAATAAGCCTTTAAAGCCCAGCTCTTTGCCGGAACCTTTCTGGCCAGAGGTGTTCATCTCGAACCCATCGACATCATAGTTGGCCGCAACCATTTCGCGTTTGTAATAGTTCACCCCGATGAAATCACAGATGTTGTTTTTTAAGAGTTCGGCATCACCCGGTGCAAATTCAGGCACGCCAAAGGCAGCCTGAGACATTGCCAGCAATTCTGCCGGATATTCCCCCTTCAGCACCGGATCGAAGAACCAGTGAGTGAAACAACCTTCGGCGAGCTCACAAGCCCGGATATCTTCCGGTTTGTCGCTGATCGGGTCGTTGGGTTGTAACACGTTCACAAAACCAATCTGACCTTGCACACCCATTTTGCGGAATGTTTCCACGGCACGGGCATGGGCGATGAACACATGGTGACAGGCCTGAATCGCCCGTTTCGGATCTTTGACTCCCGGTGGATGCATGCCGGTCAGGTAACCCAATCCTGTGAAGACGATGGTTTCGTTAAAGGTTGCCCACAATTTCACCCGATCACCGAAACGTTCATACAATAACCGGGCATAACCTTCAAAGGCATCCACAATTTCGCGCGATTCCCAGCCGCCGATTTCATCCTGCAACACCTGAGGCAGATCCCAGTGGTACATGGTCAGCATCGGTTCAATGCCATATTTCAGCAGTTCATCGATCAGATCACTGTAGAATTTGACACCGGCTTCATTCACCTCACCGCGTCCTTTCGGAAACAGGCGGGGCCAGGAGACGGAAAAGCGGTAGCTCTTCATTCCCAGTTCGGCCATCAGTGCCACGTCTTCTTTAAAGCGGTGGTAGTGGTCAGCCGCGACATCGCCATTGGTACCCATATAGGTTGTACCTGGCTGGTGAGAATAGACATCCCAGTTGGAGAGCCCTTTCCCATCGGCATCATGTGCCCCTTCAACCTGATAGGATGCGGTTGCCGCACCCCACAGAAAATCTTTCGGAAATACACTCATGCTTATTTTCAATCCTTGCTCAGCATGCGGTGCACTTCGATCAATTCCTCGATCATCTCGCGAGCCAGCATGGAGGTCATGATATGGTCTTGTGCATGCACCATGATCAAGTTGACCGGGACTTTGCCGCAGCCTTCATCCAGGCCGATGAGCATGGTTTGCACATCATGTGCCCGTTTGGAGGCTGCGGAAGCTTGCGTCAGTAACAGATCAACTTGTTGCCAATTGTGCTGTTTCGCTGCACGCAGGGCCTGCATGGCGAAGCTGCGTGCTTCGCCAGCGTTGATGATCAGTTCCATGACGGTGGATTCCAGATTGAATTCAGCTTGTTCGCTCATTGCCAAATTTCCTTTTCTTTGTTGTTAGTTACGCAGCATCTACTTGAGCATTCATTTCAACTTCGTTTTCTGCTTCTTGTGCCAACAGTTGTTTTTCATAGATTTTGAAGAATGGCAGGTAGATGACTAAGTCCAGTGCAATCAAACCGATCACCATAAATGCATTACTGAACTGCCAGCCAGCACCCCATGCGGCACCGATGGGCGCTGGTGCAGTCCATGGTACTAATGAGATCGCTCTACCAATCAGATTTGAGCTGGCTGCAAACCAGGCTACGGTCGCATTCACCATTGGCGCAACAATGAATGGGACGAACAGAATTGGGTTCATCACGATTGGGCTACCAAAAATAACCGGTTCGTTGATGTTAAACATAGCAGGCACGATACCCAGCTTACCGATGGAACGCAGGTGAGCTGATTTACTTCCCATGTAGAGCAGAACTAAACCCAACGTAGCACCAGAGCCACCTAACACGATGAAAAATGACCAGAAAGGTTCAACAAAGATGTGGGGCAGCGGTTGACCAGCCGCCAGCGCAGCTTGGTTCAGACCTAAGTTCACCAGATAGAACGGAGCCAGAATACCGCCAACAATCGCCGCGCCATGAATACCAGCAAACCATAATACGTGGCACAGGAACACCGCGAACAAGATCGCAGGCAGTGAATCAGCCGCAGAAATCAGTGGTTTGAAAATGGCCATGATGGCATCTGGCAGAATCATGCCAAACTGGTGTTGCATGAACAGATTCAGCGGGTAAATAGTCAGGATCACAATCAGTGCCGGGATCAGCAGGTTGAACGACTGACGGATTTTTTCGGGTACCTGTTCTGGTAGTTTGATGCCGATATTGCGTATTTTCAGGAAACGCATCAGCTCGGTGACATAAATACCGACGATGATGGTGGTGAAAATACCGGTGCCGCCCAAGAAGTTCGCTGGCAATGTGCCATCTTTCATTGGGGCTGCAATCAGCAGAAAGGTCATCAGCGATAGCATGGCACAAGGGAAAGCGTCCAGTTTGTAGCTTTGTGCCAGGTTATAGGCAATACCCGCACTGATATAACAGGCCATGATCCCCATCGACATATTGAATGGCGTCATGATCTCGTTGAAATAAGCCTTGGACATGGCATTCCACCACTGACCGAGGAAAAAGGTAGTATCTGGCGAAAACGGCGGGAAGGCGAACACGAGCAGGAACGAACCGACAATCATGAACGGCATCGCACCGATAAAACCATCACGAACGGCCATGATGTGGCGTTGAGTGCCCGCTTGTGCCGCGATGGGGCTGATCTTGTTTTCGATAAAATCAAAAAATGCATTAGACATAACATGTCTCCCAGAGACAGTGAGTTGTTGAAAAGTGGCTACAACTTATTACGCCGTCTTATTTTTAAGCCATCATGGCCAGTGCATCAGCGAGGATCTTATCGCCGCGCATCATGCCGTAATCCATGCTGTTGATCACCGCGATCGGTTTGCCAACGGCTTCTGCTTTTTTCTTGAATTCATCGAATTTGTATTTGATTTGTGGCCCTAACAGACAGCAGTCATATTTCGGCAGTGTGTTATCGAATTCTTCCATTGCCACGGCAATGATTTCAGCTTCAATACCCTTCTGTGATGCGGCCTGTTTCATTTTGTTAACTACCATGCTGGTGGACATCCCTGCAGCACAGCAGAGAAATATTTTTTTCATAGTTAAACCTCCAAGGTTTCCTTTCTGTGTGTCGGGGCTAACTATAAGAAGATCTGTAACCGGTTTCAGTAACCGGTTACAGATTTTATGATGGGTATCGCAGAATCAGTTTATTTCCTGAGCGGTAGCGTGATCAGTGCTCTGTTTTGCGGTTATGCCGTACGGCATCCCAACTGAAAATCACCAGTGCCGACCAGATCAGGGCGAAGGTCAGCCATTTTTGCCAGACAATCGGCTCGTGATAGAGCGTGATGGCAAAGATGAACATCAAACTCGGTCCGAGATATTGAAAGAAGCCAATCGTGGAAAGTCGCAGCCGTTTTGCACCGGCGGTGAAACAAAGCAAGGGCACCGTGGTAATGATGCCAGCGGCGAATAACCAGAGATTGAGAGACAGCGGATTCTGACTGAGCTGACTGGTGGCGCTGTTGGCATGAATGAAGAGGTACCAGGCTGCCACCGGCGTTAATACCAGTGTTTCAATCAGCAAACCGGTCAATGAATCCACCGCGATTTTTTTCCGGATCAAGCCATAAACCGCAAAGCTGCCGGCCAGAGTGAGGGCGATCCACGGAAAAGTACCCAGCATGACAATTTGCAGCACGACACCAATGACAGCCAGCGCCACGGCGAACCACTGCCAGCGGCGCAGGCGTTCACCCAGGAACAGCATACCCAGCAGAATATTCAGTAGTGGATTGATGAAATAACCCAGACTGGATTCCAACATATGATCATGATTAATGGCCCAGATAAACAACAGCCAATTCACGGCAATCAAGAGGGCGGTCAGGGTGAGCAACAACAGATAACGAGGCGTACGGAATACGGCCAATACCTCCCGGCCGGTCTTGCTCCACCAGACCAGCCCAATCAGAAAGAGACAGGACCAGATAATTCGGTGGGTGACAATTTCTTCAGCAGGTACAAAACCGATATGCTTGAAATACAGAGGCGCCACACCCCAGATCAAAAATGCAGTCAGAGCATACAACATGCCTTGGGTCGATGATTTCATGATAAACAACGAAAAAGGGAAGATAAGAGTCAATCATATACCATAGCTTGGTATATCAAGGAACACGCCACTGCAATTCAGGATAGTTTACGCCAGAACCTAAACCCACCACTGGCGATGTTGTAATGAGCGTAGTGAACGGTTGGCATTTTCCATTTCACGACACATAGAAGGGACATATTGTTTTAACACACTGCTGACACCCATCAACAGGTGTTCCCGTACCGAAACAATCGGTTCTTTCCAGGCATACAAACAGACCTGATCCGGGATCAGATGTTGACTGTATTCCCGCAGTAAAGAATCGGGCCAGCGTTCCAGCGTAGGGGCATGACAATCCAGATAACTGGAGAGCGGGCCTCTGATCAACAGGAAACGAACCCGTTCCATATCACGCTGACACAGGCATTTTTCATTGATCTGACAAGTTTGTTGATGAGCCGTATTACGATCCATGAATAATCCGCGTTGCCGACATTCCATGATGCGATACCACGGCAATTCATCATTTGCTTCGTAGCCTTCCAGCTCCCGTTGCAACCAAAGCAACAGGCTGGAATCTTGCGCGGTATGCTGCAAATGCTCTAATTGACGCAGGAGCTCATCGCAACGGATTGGTGTAGTCTGCCCCATAGGTCATTCCTCCCTGCTCATAGTATGGAACGAGGTTGCAATCAATGCCGGGGGAAAATTTGACGCACATCAATTCTAGATGAAATAAAATGGTTACGTATAGTTACAAATTTGCATAAAAAATGAGCTGTTTCCGCTTAAAAATTATATACCCAATAACCCTCTGATTATCATTCAGATTAACAGGATGGTATCACTCACGGCGGTTGTTAATTAGAATGTCGTTATGATTTCAGATCCCGCCATGCAGGAACCCATTTCCGTGCAGTCACACTTGTATCCTCAGCCGCTGGATGTGCTGCGGGAGGTTTTCGGCTATCAGAATTTTCGTCCGGGGCAGGATGCCGTTATCGAGCAATTAGTCGCGGGTCGGGATGTGTTAGCGATCATGCCGACCGGCGGGGGCAAATCACTCTGTTATCAGATCCCGTCTCTGGTGCGTCCTGGTCTGGCGATCGTGGTCTCTCCGCTGATTGCACTGATTAAAGATCAGGTGGATGCCCTGCGGGCCAACGGGGTTGCCGCGGCCGGATTACATTCCGGGCTGGCACGAGACGAGTTGCTGGAGGTGTACAGTCAGCTTTGGCGGGGCGATCTGAAACTGCTCTATATTGCTCCAGAACGTATTTTGCTACCGGATTTTCTGGCGCGGCTGCAGACCATGCCGCTGGCGTTGATTGCTATCGATGAAGCCCATTGCATATCGCAGTGGGGTCATGACTTTCGCCCGGAATATGCCGAATTAGGCCAGCTGAAAAAGCTGTTTCCTCAGGTTCCCATTGCGGCATTAACGGCCACGGCCGACGATGCGACCCGGATTGATATTCTCAACCGTCTCAGCTTGCCGGAACCGTTTGTGCATCTGGCCAGTTTCGATCGTCCGAATATCCGCTATACCTTGGTTGAGAAATTCAAACCATCGGAACAACTGCTGCAGTATGTACAAAAGCAGGCCGGTCAGTGCGGTATCGTCTATTGCACCAGTCGTAAACGTACTGAGGAAGTTGCGGATCTGCTGAAGGTGCGCAACATCAGGGCGGCTTGCTATCACGCGGGTTTGCCGGCCGAGGAACGGGCCCGGGTACAAGATGCCTTCATCCGCGATGATCTCGATATCGTCGTGGCCACGGTTGCCTTTGGCATGGGTATCGATAAACCCAATGTTCGCTTTGTCGTGCACTATGATATTCCGAAAAATATCGAATCTTATTATCAGGAAACCGGACGTGCCGGCCGAGACGGGTTACCTGCCGAGGCGCTGTTGTTATTTGATCCTGCGGATATCGAGCGGGTGCGGGGTCTGCTGGAAAATAATGAAAATGCCGAACAGCGACAGGTTGAAGTTTTCAAGCTCAACCTGATGTCGGCGTTTGCCGAAGCACAAACCTGCCGACGTCAGGTATTGCTCAACTATTTTGGTGAATACCATGCCGAGCCCTGTGGCAATTGCGATATCTGTCTTGATCCGCCGAAAACCTATGACGGTACCGAAGATGCCCAAAAAGCACTCTCCTGCGTCTATCGGGTAGGGCAGCGCTACGGCATGGGCCATGTCATCGAGGTATTGCGCGGCGCGCAAAGCCAGCGTATTCGCGAACTCGGACACGACAAACTGTCGACCTATGGTATTGGGAAAGAGCAGTCACATGAATACTGGCTGTCGGTTCTGCGGCAACTGATCCACAAAGGCTTGCTAGTACAAAACATCACCCGCCATCTGGTGTTGCAACTGACCGAAGCGGCACGCCCTGTGTTACGGGGGGAGCAGCCACTGGAATTGGCAGTGCCCCGTACCGAACTGTTATCCGCGAAAAAACTCCGACGCCGTGAGCTGGAATTGGCGCAGGGTGACGATGCGGCGCTGTTCCGTGAACTGCGCAAGCTGCGGAAACAATTGGCGGAAGAGGAGGGAATTCCGCCCTATGTGGTCTTTAACGATGCTACTTTGTTGGAGTTGGCGCAGTTTAAACCGACAACCGAAGCCGAATTGCTGATGATCAACGGGGTGGGTTATCGCAAATTAGAGCGGTTTGGTGCTGCCTTTTTGGCGTGTATCCGGGAACATGCCGAACTGTAACTGGTAAGTTAGCGTATCCTGCGGCAAAATCGTTCCGTGCAGAGGAGAACAGCATGATTAATCCGAACAAAATTGAAGAAATGGCGCGCTCAATTCAGGCCGCTTTGCCTCCCGGACTGAAAAGTGTCGGCGCAGAGGTGGATAAAAAAGTGAAACAGGTGATTCAGGCGCAACTGATGAAGTTGGATCTGGTCAGCCGTGAAGAATTTGAAGTGCAGACGAAGGTCTTGCTGCGGACGCGGGAAAAGCTGCAGGCATTGGAAGAAAAACTGCAACAGCTTGAAAAACAGCTCTCTGATCGCGACTGAAAAGCTGGCTGCACACCATTCCGGGTGCAGCCAATAGTGTCAGATGAAGTTAAAGGCGTCACCAAATAACTGTTCTTCATCAATGCCGCGATGTCGTAACGCATCACGCACGACGGCTGCCATTTCAAAGCGCCCCGCCACATAGATATCAAACTGATTAAAAGAATGAAAATCACTCAAAACCGCTTCATGTACCAAACCGGTGCGTCCAGGCCAATCATCATCCGGGAACTGCACGACAGGCACAAAAGTCAGATTTTTGAATTCACTGACCCAGCTTAAAACCTCTTCCCCTTCATACAGCTGATCGGCTTTCCTTACCCCCCAATAGAGATAAGTCTGGCGCGGCATCTGGTGATCCACCAGATATTGCAGAATGGAGCGGGCATAACTGTATCCCGTACCACCGGCTATCAGCAGGATCGGACGTTCGCTGTGCTCACGCAAGTAAGCGTTGCCTAATGGCATTTCCACGTCGATTTTGCCTGTTGTGCGTAAGGCTTCCAGCACTTCTCCGGGATACGGGTTGCCCGGTGTTGCGCCAATTTGCAGTTCCAGCACATTGCCGCGGCTGGGCGAGCTGGCGATAGAAAATGAACGTTTATCCTTCTCGCCCATGATCACTTGCAGATATTGCCCTGGTTTGTAGGCAATCTGCTGTTCCGGAATCAAACGGACATGCCAGATGTGTTCCGCACATTCATGCAGGGTTTCCAGATGACAGACAGTGCGTGACATAACATTCCTCGTATAAAGATTCTGGAGATGCGGGTTAGTCAAAAATACCCAAAGTATCCCAGAGTGCATCAACACGGCGTTTTACCGCCTCATCCATATGAATAGGGGTGCCCCATTCGCGTTGTGTCTCGCCCGGCCATTTATTGGTGGCGTCCAGTCCCATCTTAGAACCTAAGCCCGCAACCGGTGAAGCGAAGTCGAGATAATCAATCGGCGTATGTTCTATAAGAGTAGTATCTCTGGCCGGATCCATACGTGTAGTTATCGCCCATATTACGTCATTCCAATCGCGCGCGTTAACATCTTCGTCACAAACGATCACAAACTTGGTATACATAAACTGGCGCAGAAAACTCCATACGCCCATCATGACGCGCTTGGCATGACCGGGGTAACGCTTCTTCATCGTGACCACGGCCAGACGATAAGAACATCCCTCCGGGGGCAGATAAAAATCGACAATTTCCGGAAACTGCTTTTGCAGCAGCGGGACGAATACCTCATTCAGTGCCACGCCCAGCATCGCCGGTTCATCTGGCGGACGTCCGGTATAGGTGCTGTGATAAATGGCGTCCCGACGCAGCGTCATATGCGTGATGGTAAAAACCGGAAACTCATCGACTTCGTTGTAATAACCGGTGTGATCGCCATAGGGGCCTTCCGGTGCCATTTCACCGGGCATCAGATAACCTTCCAGCACGATTTCGGCACTGGCCGGGACATCCAGATCGCAGCTCAAGGCTTTCACGACTTCGGTCCGGCTCTGACGTAATAATCCGGCAAAGGCATATTCAGATAAGGTGTCAGGGACAGGGGTCACGGCACCTAAAATAGTGGCGGGATCGGCACCGATGGCAACGACGACCGGATAGGGTTCACCGGGGTGTGCCTCCTGCCATTCACGAAAATCGAGTGCGCCACCGCGATGATCCAGCCAGCGCATGATCAGCTTATTCTTGGCCAGTAACTGTTGCCGGTAGATCCCCAGATTCTGACGCTTCTTGTACGGGCCTCGGGTAATCGTCAGCCCCCAGGTCACCAACGGCGCCACATCACCGGGCCAGCAATGTTGTATCGGCAGTTGATACAAATCGACCTCATCGCCAGTCAGCACGATCTCCTGACAAGGCGCTTTATTCAGGCGTTTTACCGGCATGTTCAGGATCTGTTTAAACAGTGGCAACTTGTCAAACAGATCGCGGAGTCCTTTCGGTGGCTCCGGTTCTTTCAGCATCGCCATCCATTCGCCGACATCACGCAAGGCACTGACATCATCCTGTCCCATGCCCCAGGCAACTCGTTGTGGTGTACCAAATAAATTCGCCAGCACCGGATGACGGGAACCCTTCGGGTTTTCAAACAACAATGCCGGGCCTTGCGCACGCAGCGTCCGGTCAGCAATTTCCGTCATTTCCAGATAGGGATCAATTTCCTGTTTAATACGCTTTAATTGACCGCGCTGTTCCAGTAATTGAATAAAATCACGTAAGTCTCGGTATTTCATAAAGGTTACCGCTCGATAAAACTGGTTTGATTATACGAACAGTTCCGGGTTTTGGCTTGCTGCAGACCACACGGATCGATGATAAACTCCGCTTTGCTGGCCAAACTCCCGAACTGAGCTGATGAGCGAACCCTTACAAGCCGAATTATTGGCAAATGTTTCACGCACGTTTGCACTGACCATTCCGCAACTCCCTGCGCCATTGGCGGATTGGGTCGGTAATGCTTATCTGTTATGCCGGATTGCGGACACCATTGAAGATGAACCGGCGCTCAGTTGTGACGAAAAAGCCGACTTCATTCAGTTATTTCTGGATATCCTCTCTAGTAAGGCTTCAGAGTCTGTATTGCATGCGCAGCTCTCTCCGCGTCTTTCAGCAGGCACTTCGGCGGCAGAATGCCAACTCATCGAACAAACGGCGAGTGTCATTCAGTGCTACCGGCAATTTCCGGCTGATGTTCAGGCGATCTTGCAACGTGGTGTGGCGATCATGAGTCAGGGCATGACGCGTTATCAGCATTTGGCCTCACCCCACGGTTTGTCTGACCAAACCGCCTTGGATCACTACTGCTATGCAGTGGCTGGTGTGGTTGGTGAAATGCTGACGGCACTGTTTATTGCCTATCGTCCCGCGTTGCAGGCAAATCAAAAAGAACTGGCTGCACTGTCAGTGTCATTTGGTTTGGGCTTGCAACTGACCAATATATTAAAAGATGTCTGGGATGATGCCCGAAGAGGGGTTTGCTGGTGGCCACAGACCTTGACTCAGCAGGGCATTGTCTGGCCTCCGGCAGACCGGCAAACACTGCTCACCAGCAGAAATGAACTGGTTGCGGTTGCGATGGGGCATTTGCGAGATGCTCTGGATTACACGCTCGCTTTACCTGCGGAAGAACAAGGCTTGCGTCAATTTTGCTTATGGGCAGTCGGTATGGCAGTGCTGACCTTGCAGAAAATTCAGCATTCGGATGAATATCTACAGGGCAATAATGTCAAGATCACCCGGCAGGATGTTCGTTCTGTCATTCTCTGGTGTCGGGTCACTGGACGTTGTAATACGGCATTACGGTTATTGTTTCGCTGGTGGTCTCGTGGTTTGGGGTGTCAGCGACGCAGTTACCAGCAGCTATACCAGACAGTGAGTTGTTGGTAAGCTAAAACATAGCTTGTTAATACCATTTTCTGTTTCAGGAGAAGTACCCCATGCAATGTCACCGGATTGAAGAATTACTGGAGTTATTACAAGGCGAATGGCTGCAAGATCAGGATTTGAGCCTGCTGCAATTTCTGCAAAAAGTGGCAACGGAAGCTGGTTTTAATGAACCATTAACCACGATTAGTGATGATACGCTGATCTACCAGCTGAAAATGCGTAGCCGTGATCAAAGCGAAATGATCCCGGGGCTGGCCAAGGATGCGGTTCCTGATTTTAAAGAAGCCATTCTGCGCGCGCGCGGCATCATCAAATAAGGTTTACATGCACTCTTCCTTTGAATTTCTATCATTAACCCCGGAGTTGATCCTCTCTGCTCTGGGGGCGGTAGGGCTATCGCCAGAATCTGGATTAACGCCACTGAACAGCTATGAAAATCGGGTATATCTGTTTCAGGCCGAAGATCGCCAGCGGTATGTGGTGAAGTTTTATCGTCCACAGCGTTGGAATTCATTGCAGTTGCAGGAAGAGCATGCGTTCACTCAGTTTTTGGTTGCACACGATATCCCGCTGATTGCACCCTTAATCCTTCAGGGGCAGTCACTACATCATATTGATGGCTTCTATTATGCGGTCTGGCCATATCGGGCTGGTCGAGCCATTGAGCTGGATAATATGACCCAACTGGAAGCCGTTGGTCAGGCTTTAGGTCGCTGGCATGCGTGCCCGGCCGACTACCAGCTCCAGTATCGGCCTGCCTTTGATGTGTCCCACCGTCTATCAACGCCCATACACTATCTGCTGCAACACCAGCCATGGGGCCGCAGTGTTTTGCCTTGGGACGATTTACTGGCCAGATTGCACCAAATGCTGCAGTCTCACGCTGTTTTTTCTGCCCCACAACTGGCCTTACACGGTGACTGTCATGCCGGCAATATTCTCTGGCGTGACACCCCGCAGTTACTCGATCTGGATGACTGCAGCATGGGGCCTGCCATGCAGGATCTCTGGATGCTGTTATCCGGCGATACCCACGAACAACGCCAACAGCTTTATACCATCTTAGATGGATATGAAATGTTCTGTGAATTTGATGAGCGGCAATTCGACTTTATCGAGCCTTTACGCACATTACGCATGATCAATTATCTGGTGTGGCTCCATCAGCGCTGGCAAGACCCGGCGTTTCCTCAGGCCTTTCCCTGGTTCAATCAGCCGGAATTCTGGCAGAACCAATTCCGCATGCTGTCCGAACAGGCTCAGTTATTAGAACACCCGACAGCCATAACAAATTACAACAGCTAGTATCTAGCCCGATGACGAGCGGCATGGAAGAGAGTATGATCCGGCCCGTTGTTATCAGGTGAGAATCAATGTGAACATACTGCTTTTTGATTCCGGCATGGGCGGATTATCCATATATCAGGAAGTCCGAAATACTCTGCCTGAGCATCGCTATGATTACGTATTCGATAATGCTTATTTCCCCTATGGCGAGCAGCCGGAGCACGTTGTCACGGCGCGTTGCTGTTTGCTGGTAGAACATCTGGTCACAGAGCGTCAGATCGATCTGGTTGTGATTGCCTGTAACACCGCCAGTACCATTGCGCTGCCCGCGTTACGTGAGCGTTTGTCCATTCCTGTGGTTGGTGTTGTTCCTGCCATCAAACCGGCAGCCGCATTGACACGGAATGGCCATATTGCCTTGCTGGCGACACCGGCCACGGTTCAACGACCCTACACCTCACGACTCATTGCCCAATTTGCCAATCATTGTCAGGTATCAAAACTGGGTGTCACCGATCTCGTCGTGCAAGCAGAAAGAAAGATGGCGGGATATGCGGTGGATGAACACGCCATTCATCAGGCATTACAGCCCTTACTCACACAGCCAACTCTGCCTGATACCTTGGTGCTGGGGTGTACTCATTTTCCTCTATTAAAAGAAGAGATATATCGACTCATGCCTGGAGTCCGGTTGGTGGATTCCGGTGCTGCCATTGCGAAACGTGTTGCGGTTTTATTGAAAGAACAAGAAACAGTACATAGCAGCAATACCAAAGGACGGGCATTTTGTACCGTGCTGGATCATGACGCGACGAAAAAAAGCCGCATTCTGGCGGAATACGGCTTTGATGAACTGAATGTCTTGGCGCTTTGTTGAATCAGAGTTCCGCAGAATTTGAACTCTCATCTTCCGGTTTCAGCACTTCTTTCTTTTCATTAGCTTCACGTACTTTTAATGTACGCTGCAGATATTCGGTTTCATTCAGCGCGGCAATCGCCGCATCGGCTGCATCGGCTGGCATTTCAACAAAACCATAACCACGGCGTTTGCCTGTATCCCGATCTTTGACTAAGCGAACCGACAGCACCAACCCATATTCCGAAAATAACTTACGGATAGCCGCCTCATTAGCACGATAAGGCAGGTTACCAACATAAATTGTTTTAACATCCCCCGTATAGTCGGCCCGAGAGATAATAACGGTTTCATCTTGTTCAGCACTGGTCGCTGCTGCAACAGAAAAAGATTTTGCTGGTGTCTGTGCAGTAGATGAAGCAACAGGGGCAACAGATTGTTGGGATGTCGGCTGACACATGGCAAATAAAGGAGAAATTAAACCGCCAACCAGAATACCAACCGCGATAGTTGGAGAAATAAAATAGGCGATCACGGTCAATACAACCGTAACCATTACACAATACGTATAACGAGGTGGAATGTTCATTGAATAGCACTCACTAAAATTGTTGTTATAGAGATGATGTCTCCACCATGGTAGATGTTAATAGCCATAGCTGCTATTGAGATACTGCTTTAACGCTAGCGAGTTAACATTTTCTTATTTCCCGCACGACTCCAGTGCAAGAAAATCAGGAGAAGAACCACCGAAAAACAGCCTTTTTGTGGATAAAATTGTGAATAATTGCGTACAGTTTGTTGGTAACAATTAATGTGAAAAAAATCACAGAAATTGCTTGCCTAAAAAGAACGGGCCCCTATAATGCGGCCCCACTGAGACGGCAGACGCCGCAACGAGTTGAGATTCAGCACGTTAACTCAGTAAAGATTCAAGTTGCCAAGCCGTTTGTGATAAACGCCGCTTGACAACGAAGAGGGAAAGCGTATGATTCGCCTCCCTGGCCTAACAGCCACGCTCTTTAACAACATATCAAGCAATCTGTGTGGGCACTTGCGTAGATTGATTAGATTGAAAAAATTTAATCAATGATACGAAGTGTCTGTAAAGACAAGTCATTCATTGAGCCAAAACTTTAATTGAAGAGTTTGATCATGGCTCAGATTGAACGCTGGCGGCAGGCCTAACACATGCAAGTCGAACGGCAGCGGGGGATAGCTTGCTATCCTGCCGGCGAGTGGCGGACGGGTGAGTAATGCATGGGGAGCTGCCCAATCGAGGGGGATAACAACTGGAAACGGTTGCTAATACCGCATACGCCCTGCGGGGGAAAGGTGGGGACCTTCGGGCCTACCGCGATTGGATGCACCCATGTGGGATTAGCTAGTTGGTGAGGTAACGGCTCACCAAGGCGACGATCTCTAGCTGGTCTGAGAGGATGACCAGCCACACTGGAACTGAGACACGGTCCAGACTCCTACGGGAGGCAGCAGTGGGGAATATTGCACAATGGGGGAAACCCTGATGCAGCCATGCCGCGTGTGTGAAGAAGGCCTTCGGGTTGTAAAGCACTTTCAGTGGGGAGGAAGGGTTGATGACTAATACTCATCAGCATTGACGTTACCCACAGAAGAAGCACCGGCTAACTCCGTGCCAGCAGCCGCGGTAATACGGAGGGTGCAAGCGTTAATCGGAATAACTGGGCGTAAAGCGCACGCAGGCGGTTGGATAAGCGAGATGTGAAAGCCCCGGGCTCAACCTGGGAACTGCATTTCGAACTGTCCGACTAGAGTCTTGTAGAGGGGGGTAGAATTCCAGGTGTAGCGGTGAAATGCGTAGAGATCTGGAGGAATACCGGTGGCGAAGGCGGCCCCCTGGACAAAGACTGACGCTCAGGTGCGAAAGCGTGGGGAGCAAACAGGATTAGATACCCTGGTAGTCCACGCTGTAAACGATGTCGATTTGGAGTTTGTGCCATTATGAGC
This sequence comes from Tolumonas lignilytica, assembly GCF_000527035.1. NCBI lineage: Bacteria > Pseudomonadati > Pseudomonadota > Gammaproteobacteria > Aeromonadales > Aeromonadaceae > Tolumonas > Tolumonas lignilytica. Next base: position 1,560,934 of record NZ_AZUK01000001.1, on the reverse strand, counting down.
GTGGGTTCCGAAGCTAACGCGATAAATCGACCGCCTGGGGAGTACGGCCGCAAGGTTAAAACTCAAATGAATTGACGGGGGCCCGCACAAGCGGTGGAGCATGTGGTTTAATTCGATGCAACGCGAAGAACCTTACCTGGCCTTGACATGCTGAGAAGTTTGTAGAGATACGAATGTGCCTTCGGGAACTCAGACACAGGTGCTGCATGGCTGTCGTCAGCTCGTGTCGTGAGATGTTGGGTTAAGTCCCGCAACGAGCGCAACCCCTATCCTTTGTTGCCAGCGGGTCATGCCGGGAACTCAAGGGAGACTGCCGGTGATAAACCGGAGGAAGGTGGGGATGACGTCAAGTCATCATGGCCCTTACGGCCAGGGCTACACACGTGCTACAATGGCGTATACAGAGGGAAGCGACCTCGCGAGAGCAAGCGGAACCCAAAAAGTACGTCGTAGTCCGGATCGGAGTCTGCAACTCGACTCCGTGAAGTCGGAATCGCTAGTAATCGCAAATCAGAATGTTGCGGTGAATACGTTCCCGGGCCTTGTACACACCGCCCGTCACACCATGGGAGTGGGTTGCACCAGAAGTAGTTAGTCTAACCTTCGGGAGGACGATTACCACGGTGTGATTCATGACTGGGGTGAAGTCGTAACAAGGTAACCGTAGGGGAACCTGCGGTTGGATCACCTCCTTACCTTAACTAATTGACTCTATGTGAGTGTTCACACAGATTGCTTGAGATGAAGAGTACCTTGAAGTGGGTCTGTAGCTCAGGTGGTTAGAGCGCACCCCTGATAAGGGTGAGGTCGGTAGTTCGAGTCTACTCAGACCCACCACTTCCGACGGAGGGGCCATAGCTCAGCTGGGAGAGCGCCTGCTTTGCACGCAGGAGGTCTGCGGTTCGATCCCGCATGGCTCCACCACTCTAAAGAAGCCAGAGTAATGATGCAGGTAGAGACTACTGCGTTATCACTGTGTCTTCTTAACTGGAAGACTGTTCTTTAAAAAATTGGAAAGCTGATAAAGTTCAATCAAGACAAACAAGCGTCTTGGAAAAACTTGGTGTTAAACCAGTAAACTGGTCATAACAACAGCGCTGAATGGGAAACCATTTGGGGTTGTATGGTTAAGTGACTAAGCGTACACGGTGGATGCCTAGGCAGTCAGAGGCGAAGAAGGACGTGCTAACCTGCGTTAAGCTGTGGAGAGTCGGTAAGAGACATTATTATCCACAGATGTCCGAATGGGGAAACCCACTGAGTTTACTCAGTATCGTATGATGAATACATAGTCATACGAGGCGAACCGGGAGAACTGAAACATCTAAGTACCCCGAGGAAAAGAAATCAACCGAGATTTCCTTAGTAGCGGCGAGCGAACGGGAATTAGCCCTTAAGTTTCTTGGAAGTTAGTGGAACAGTCTGGAAAGGCTGGCGATACAGGGTGATAGCCCCGTACATGAAAGCGACCTTGGAATGAAAACGAGTAAGGCGGGACACGTGGTATCCTGTCTGAATATGGGGGGACCATCCTCCAAGGCTAAATACTCCTGACTGACCGATAGTGAACCAGTACCGTGAGGGAAAGGCGAAAAGAACCCCTGTGAGGGGAGTGAAATAGAACCTGAAACCGTGTACGTACAAGCAGTGGGAGCACCTTCGTGGTGTGACTGCGTACCTTTTGTATAATGGGTCAGCGACTTACATTCTGTAGCAAGGTTAACCGAATAGGGGAGCCGTAGGGAAACCGAGTCTTAACTGGGCGACTAGTTGCAGGGTGTAGACCCGAAACCGGGTGATCTAGCCATGGGCAGGTTGAAGGTGCCGTAACAGGTACTGGAGGACCGAACCCACTAATGTTGCAAAATTAGGGGATGACCTGTGGCTAGGGGTGAAAGGCCAATCAAACTCGGAGATATCTGGTTCTCCCCGAAAGCTATTTAGGTAGCGCCTCGGACGAATACTACTGGGGGTAGAGCACTGTTTCGACTAGGGGGTCATCCCGACTTACCAACTCGATGCAAACTCCGAATACCAGTAAGTACTATCCGGGAGACACACGGCGGGTGCTAACGTCCGTCGTGAAGAGGGAAACAACCCAGACCGCCAGCTAAGGTCCCAAAGTACTAGTTAAGTGGGAAACGATGTGGGAAGGCTTAGACAGCTAGGATGTTGGCTTAGAAGCAGCCATCATTTAAAGAAAGCGTAATAGCTCACTAGTCGAGTCGGCCTGCGCGGAAGATGTAACGGGGCTAAACTAGTCACCGAAGCTGCGGATTTGCCGAAAGGCAAGTGGTAGGGGAGCGTTCTGTAAGCCTGTGAAGGTGTGTGGTAACGCATGCTGGAGGTATCAGAAGTGCGAATGCTGACGTGAGTAACGTTAAAGGGAGTGAAAGACTCCCTCGCCGGAAGACCAAGGGTTCCTGTCCAACGTTAATCGGGGCAGGGTGAGTCGGCCCCTAAGGCGAGGCTGAAAGGCGTAGTCGATGGGAAGCGGGTTAATATTCCTGCACTTTTTGTAACTGCGATGAGGGGACGGAGAAGGCTAAGTAGGCCAGCGGTTGGTAGAGCTGGTGAAAGGTGGTAGGGAAGTACGGTAGGCAAATCCGCTGTACTATATTCCGAGAGCCGAGACGAAGTGACTACGGTCATGAAGTTACTGATGCCACGCTTCCAGGAAAAGCCTCTAAGCTTCAGGTTACAAAGAACCGTACCCGAAACCAACACTGGTGGTCAGGTAGAGAATACCAAGGCGCTTGAGAGAACTCGGGTGAAGGAACTAGGCAAAATAGTACCGTAACTTCGGGAGAAGGTACGCTGATGTTGGTGAAGAGATTTACTCTTGGAGCGAATGTCAGCCGCAGTGACCAGGTGGCTGGGACTGTTTAACAAAAACACAGCACTCTGCAAACACGAAAGTGGACGTATAGGGTGTGACACCTGCCCGGTGCCGGAAGGTTAATTGATGGGGTTAGCGCAAGCGAAGCTCTTGATCGAAGCCCCGGTAAACGGCGGCCGTAACTATAACGGTCCTAAGGTAGCGAAATTCCTTGTCGGGTAAGTTCCGACCTGCACGAATGGTGTAACCATGGCCACGCTGTCTCCACCCGAGACTCAGTGAAATCGAATTCGCCGTGAAGATGCGGTGTACCCGCGGCTAGACGGAAAGACCCCGTGAACCTTTACTACAGCTTGACACTGAACATTGAACCTACCTGTGTAGGATAGGTGGGAGGCTTTGAAGTGATGACGCTAGTTGTCATGGAGCCGTCCTTGAAATACCACCCTGGTATGTTTGATGTTCTAACCTTAGCCCGTTATCCGGGCCAGGGACAGTGTCTGGTGGGTAGTTTGACTGGGGCGGTCTCCTCCCAAAGAGTAACGGAGGAGCACGAAGGTGGGCTAATCACGGTCGGACATCGTGAGGTTAGTGCAAAGGCATAAGCCCGCTTAACTGCGAGACGGACAGGTCGAGCAGGTGCGAAAGCAGGTCTTAGTGATCCGGTGGTTCTGAATGGAAGGGCCATCGCTCAACGGATAAAAGGTACTCCGGGGATAACAGGCTGATACCGCCCAAGAGTTCATATCGACGGCGGTGTTTGGCACCTCGATGTCGGCTCATCACATCCTGGGGCTGAAGTTGGTCCCAAGGGTATGGCTGTTCGCCATTTAAAGTGGTACGCGAGCTGGGTTCAGAACGTCGTGAGACAGTTCGGTCCCTATCTGCCGTGGGCGTTGGATGATTGAGTGGGGTTGCTCCTAGTACGAGAGGACCGGAGTGAACGAACCGCTGGTGTTCGGGTTGTCATGCCAATGGCACTGCCCGGTAGCTAAGTTCGGAAAAGATAACCGCTGAAAGCATCTAAGCGGGAAACTTGCCACGAGATGAGTCATCCCTAGGACTTTAAGTCCTCTGAAGGGCCGTTGGAGACGACGACGTTGATAGGTGAGGTGTGTAAGCGTAGTGATACGTTGAGCTAACTCATACTAATGACCCGAGAGGCTTAACCATACAACACCCAAGTGGTTTCAAACCCCAATGCTTGTTTGACTGATTGAATGATAGCTTTCCAATGAACCGAATATGCCTGGCGGCGATAGCGCGATGGAACCACCTGTACCCATTCCGAACACAGAAGTGAAACGTTGTAGCGCCGATGGTAGTGTGGCATTCGCCATGTGAGAGTAGGACACTGCCAGGCACCGAATTAATGCGAAGACCTTGACTGGGTGACAACGGTTGAGCGAGCATGAAGGAAAACGCGGAGTGGTAGTTCAGTCGGTTAGAATACCGGCCTGTCACGCCGGGGGTCGCGGGTTCGAGTCCCGTCCACTCCGCCACTTATTTGAAAAACGCCTTAGTGATAACTAAGGCGTTTTTGTTAAACAGAATTTGCCTGGTAGCCATAGCACAGTAGAACCACCTGTTCCCATTCCGAACACAGAAGTGAAATGCTGTTACGCCGATGGTAGTGTGACATTCGTCATGTGAGAGTAGGACACTGCCAGGCTCTCAAATATGAAGCCCCGAACATGAGTTCGGGGCTTTTTGTTTTCTGCGGATTTATTTTTTGCGCCAGATGGTGAGCTGTGATACCAGATATTGGTATTTACGCGCGGTTTCCTGCAAAACAAATGGAATATCCTGCGGCGCGGTTATTTCCTCAAAGTCTCGATTTAATATCCGTTGTAATGCCTGATAAGTTGTCAAAGCTTCGCCATTCTCTCTGATCCCTCCGAGCCAGTTGCTTTTGTTTGTCGATTCCTCCTGCCAGGTATGTGGTGAGCAGAGCATTAAAATGCCTCCATCACGTAATCGATGCGCTAAATCATTCAGAAAATGAGCCGGTTCGCGTAGCCGATCTAACAGGTTTGCGGCGAGGATCAGGTCATAATGTTGATATTTACTCTTCAGATTACACGCATCACCCTGTGTGAAGAGGATATGGTGTGCTAAGTCAGGGGTTAACTGGCAATCGGTCAATTTGGCTTCCCGGTAAGCAACGAGATCGCCTTCGGTGGCCATGGCATAGCGGAAGCTGTTTTGTTGTGCCAGGAGTTGAGCGATATCGATAAAACGGGCTGAATAGTCTACCGCATCGACGTGCTGGAAATATTTCGCCAGTTCGAAACTGGCACGACCGACAGAGCAACCAATATCTAAGGCTCGGGTTTTATGCGGGCAAATTTGATTGCCAATTTCAGCCAGAAGCTGACAGTGATTGGGGACGCCGAAATGTTCCGGTCCATAATGAGAATCGAGATATTGCGCGATCAACGGATCCGTTTCGTAAGGATTCACGACATTCGGTTCCTGATAGCGAGACACTACATAACGAAAACCGGCATGCTGGAAAAAATGACGGCGGAATGCGTATCGTGAATTTTTAATGGCCAGATTACCGGTTGAGATCCAAGATCCGCCTTTGATCAGGTTATGTTTGCCATCAAAGGTGGGTGTGGAAAAATCATCGTACAGTGGATGCACTCTGAATCCGTCAAACCCGTCGATCGCGGTGCTGGTCCATTGCCAGACGTTACCGATGACATCGTAGAAGTCGCCTTGTGGAAAATGATCGATCGGGCTGGAGGACGCCCAGTACTCCAGATTGATATTGCCTGGAGCCTGTGACCAATCAGCCTGATCAGTGGGTATTACATTACGTAATGTCGTCCATTCTGCTTCGCTGGGTAATTGAATCGGCAGCCCGCTTTTCGACGCTTTCCAACAACAGAAGGCGGCGGCTTCCAGTTGATTGGTTTCAACTGGCCAGTCCCATGGCATTGGAATTTCTTCACACATCAGACGCAGACGCAATGAGGCGGGTTGAGTGATATCTCCGAGCCAGAAGGTTGGTTTATCTGCCTGTGTGAAATTCAACCAGCCCTGACCTTCCTCGCTCCACCACTGTGGTTGTTGATAGCCGCCGTCCTGCACAAATTCGAGATATTCAGCATGACTGACCAGATATTTACTGGCCTTAAAGGAAGCCAGATTGATGGTACGTTGCCCGTATTCGTTATCCCAGCCATAGGTTGCATCAGTTTCAGGTTTTCCCAGATGGACGCTGGTTCCGGCGACGGTGATGAGTTCATTGGCCGGTACATCCGTGAGCCGTTGTCGGTGCTCAGGGCAGACTGGCCAGCGGGGTTGGGGTTGTACCCATGCCAGTGGTAGCTGGCGAATTAACACGGATGAGGTTTCAAGATGAATGCGTTCGTGTTCTATCCCCATCAGCACGGCCCAGGCCGGGCTTTCCCAGGTGATGGGTAATTCTAGCGGCATGGTTTCGATAAATTGAATAACACGGGTTCTGACTTGTTGCCGATATTCGCGCAATCGCGGAATTGTCGGCCAGCGATAATGCTGTTCATTCAGATCATCCCAGCTCATCTCGTCGACACCGATGGCGACAGTGGCTTCAATATCCGCATCAATCCGCTGCTGAATGAACTGACCGGCCAAGAGTTTGTTGATAAAAAAAGCAGCGGTATGACCGTAGTAGAAAATCAGGGGATGGCGCAGCGGAATGGCTTTTTTATACCAAGCATCATCACACGCCAGACAATCAAACAGCGAATCGTAGAGATCGTAGGTCTGGATAAAGTAGTCTCGCAGTTCCTGCCGCTTTGTGCTGACATCGGAACCTTGTAACCAGAGGGTGTGAGTAGGAGGTGGCAACGCGGTGTGTGCCGCAGGTTGCTGCTCACTGAAGGCAACTGGATTGGTGGTATTCACAGGTCATTCTCCCGTACTGTTTTATCAGACACTATAGCTGGTCAATGACAGTACGGGGAAAATTGCATTCAGATCAGTGGATCTTTAGGCGTTTAACTGATGCTGGCTGAAGGAAAAGGGCAGCAGTTCTTTGATCGGCATCTGCTGCAACTGGCCTTGCCAGTGGAACAGGATTTGAATATCCGGGCCAAATTCGGAGATAAACTGGCGGCAGACACCGCACGGGCTGATTTCACCCTTGGGTGAGAACACCGCGATGGCTTTGAATTGAGAGTGTCCCTGGCTGATGGCATTACCAAGGGCAACGCGTTCGGCACAAGTGCCAGCAGGATAGGCCGCGTTTTCAATGTTTACACCCGCAATGATCTGGTTATCGGCGGTCAGCACGGCAGCCCCAACGGGATAGTTGGAATAAGGCATATAGGCATGGCGGATGCTGGCTTTGGCCGCATCCATCAGTTGCATGAGCAGCTCGTCATCAAGTGGTGACATAAAAAATCCTTATACGTAAGGTGTACAGAATTTTTAGCACACCTGCCTGTTACCAACAAGCGGGTGTGCTGCTATTACGCGTATAAATAGTTGATCTATCTGCTCAGCCACACCATCACTTCATAGGGTTGCAGTTCCCGGCTGCAAAGTGTGGGTGATATTTCACTGTTGTGGATCAGACATTCCGCAGCGGTGGATTGCCAATGCTCTGCCAGTTCAAAAGGCGTCGTGCTGGCACGCAGGTTGGCGACAACCAACAACTGGTGCTGACCATCGTCGCGCTGATAACACCAGAGATCCGGATGGTCGGGTTGTAGATCCTGATAATTGCCATTGACGATCACTGGATACTGCTTACGGAGCTGGATCAGGCGTTGATAGTAGTAAAAGACGGAGTCTGGATCCGCCAGTGCGGTTGCCACATTGATATCAGCAACATTGTCTGCAAACGGGATCCAGGGTATTCCCTGGCTGAAACCAGCACCGGGCGAGGCATCCCACGGCATCGGGGTTCGGCTGTTATCGCGTGAACGGGCAGCGAGGACGTTTAACGTATCTGCGGTGGCCATGCCCTGCGCCTGATGCGCCAAATAGAGATTCAGACTTTCCACATCCCGGTAATCATCAATTTGTGTGAAATGCGGATTGGTCAGGCCGATCTCTTCGCCCTGATAGATATAGGGGGTGCCCTGTAGCATGTGCAGTGTCGTGGCAAGCATCTTGGCTGATTTTTCCCGATAGATGCCTTCATGACCAAAGCGCGAGACGATGCGGGGCTGATCATGGTTACACCAGAATAGCGCACTCCAGCCTTGTTGATGCAATCCACCCTGCCATTCGGCAAAAATCTTCTTCAATTCGATAAAATCGGGTGCGGCCAGTTGCCATTTTTCGCCTTTTGGATAATCGACCTTCAGATGGTGGAAGTTAAACACCATCGACAGTTCACGGCCATCCTGTTGCGAATATTGCTGGCAATGAGCGAGGGTGGTGGATGACATTTCACCGACGGTCATACAGTTGCGTGGGATAAACACATCGCGGGACAGTTCCTGCAGGTATTCATGTACGCGCGGGCCATCGGTATAGAAGCGGCGGCCATCGCCGCTGGTGTCATCGCAAAAATCCTGCTGTTTGGAGATCAGGTTGATGACATCGAGACGAAAACCATCCACCCCTTTGTCGGCCCAGAAATGCAGTACTTTTTTGATCTCTTCGCGGACTTCTGGATTTTCCCAGTTCAGATCGGCTTGTTGTTCACTGAACAGATGCAGATAGTATTGGCCGCTGTTTTGATCGAATGCCCAGGCATTGCCGCCAAATTTGGACTGCCAGTTATTCGGCTCTTGCCCGTTGACGGGATCGCGCCAGATATAGAAATCGCGGAACCGGCTTTGCGGATCGCTGACGGCCGTTTTAAACCAGCTATGCTCGGTTGAGGTATGGTTAAAGACCATGTCCATCACGAGGTGCAAACCGCGTTTCTGACAGGCGGCCACGAGTTGCTCAAAATCGTGCATGGTGCCGAACGCAGGGTCGATGGCGTAGTAATCGGCGATGTCGTAGCCATTGTCGACCTGAGGGGAGCAGTAGATGGGGGTCAACCAGAGCGCATCCACACCTAACTGTTGCAGATAATCGAGGCGACGAATGATCCCCTGCAGATCGCCGGTGCCTTTGTCGCCGGAATCCTGAAAGCTTTTGGGGTAGATCTGATACACCACGGCCTGACGCCACCAATCGTGTTGCGGATAAGACATCAAAACTTCTCCATTCCAGAAAGGCTGCGGCATTTCACCGCAGCGGAAATTATCGTTATTAGTGTTAAGCGGCTTCTGTGGCAGAGATTTCTGCTTGTGACTGATTGCGGAATTTATGCTTGTACACCGCCATGGTCAGTACCATCGGTACGGCGATCGCGATCAGCATGGCGACTGAGTAGATGCCCCAGTAGCGTGGCTGGATGGAAAGAATGCCCGGTAACCCGCCGACACCAATCCCATTGGCCAGTACACCACTGAAACCACAGACCAGCGCGGCCAGTGACGAGCCGACCATGGCGCAGAGCATTGGGAATTTGTAGCGCAGGTTGATACCGTACATGGCAGGTTCGGTGACGCCCAGATAGGCAGAGATAGCGGCAGGCACGGAAATTTCACGTTCGTTGGCTTTACGGCTGACGAAGATGATACCCATGACGGCAGATGCCTGAGCAATGTTAGACAGCGCAATCAGTGGCCATATTGGGGTGCCGCCCATGCTTTGTACGAGCTGTAAATCCACGGCATTGGTGGTGTGATGCACACCGGTAATGACCAGCGGGGCGTAAAGGAAGCCAAACAGTGCAGCACCGATAGGAGCAAAGCTGCCGGTCATGACCGATTTCGCTGCAAAGGCCACACCGTCACCAATCCAGCGGCCGAATGGACCAATCAGGCTGTGTGCCAGGATCACGGCGAGGATCAGGGAGACGAACGGTACGATGACCAGATAGAGGTAGGCCGGGACAATCTGTTTCAGTCGGGTTTCAATCAGGGCGAGCAGTGCACCGGCCAGAATGGCAGGAATGACCTGAGCCTGATAACCAACTTTTTGAATCGCAAACAGCCCAAAATTCCAGACGTCGGGTGCTTGTTGGCCGATCAAATAGGCGTTCATCAATTGCGGGCTGACCAGGGTGATACCGAGTACAATCCCCAGGATCTCGCTGCCCCCCATTTTACGGACGGTCGCCCAGCAGACACCCACTGGCAGGAAATGGAAAATGGCTTCGCCAATCAGCCACAGGAACGAATGCACCGTTGTCCAAAACTGGCTGATTTCGGTGAGACTCTTGCCATCGAACATCTTGATGTCACCGATGACATTACGGAACCCGAGGATCAAACCCCCGGTGATGATGGCTGGCAGTAAGGGCACAAAAATTTCAGCCAGATGTGAAATCGCCCGTTCCAGTAAATTCATGTTCTGGCGTGCAGCCACTTTCGCGGCTTCTTTGCTGGCCCCATCGACGCCGGTTTCGGCAATCAGGAGTTTATAAAATTGATCCACTTCGGTACCTATCACCACCTGGAATTGACCGGCATTGGTGAAGCATCCTTTAACGGATGCCAGTGATTCAATCGCTTTAATATCCGCTTGCGCTGTATTTTTCAGCACAAACCGCAGCCGGGTCAGGCAATGACTGACGGTGGCAATGTTGTCTTTGCCGCCGACCAGACTGATCAGACGTGTGACGTCTTGAGAGAATGATTTGCTCATGTGTGTCCCCTGGTGAACAAAATCATCGTTCCGGGATGGAAGACGATTTAAGTATAGTTGGTAACGTTCCCAATTAGTATGGAACTGATTATATAAAACACAAAAGGGAACGTTCCCAATTTGCGTGATTGTTCACAGATCCTGCGATCCGGTGGATCTTTAGCGCAGGATCAGGTTTTCGTTTGAGTGTTAGAGATGATGCGAGGGAGCGATCTGAGCACAGGGTTCCGCTTGTTGTTCTAATTGCAGCAGCAATTGCTCTGCAGCCAGTCGGCCGGCTTGTTTATAACCGGGATCAACTGATAAAACCTGTGGAAAGAGGAAATGCAGCAAGGGATTGTTGCCAACCCCGGTCAGTTGCACATCATGGCGTTGCTGTTCCTGCAGATATTTTGCCGCACCCATTGCCAGCGTGTCGGTGGCACAGACCACCGCTTCTGTCGCTGGGGTTAACAACTTGGCGGCCAGATCATAGCCGCTTTGCACATCCAATGAACCGGTCAGATAGCGACAGGGCAGCTCATGATGATTGCAAAATTGCTGATAGGCCCGTAGGCGCAATGCACCGGTGGTCGCATCACTCGGGTCGACACCGATAAAATCAATCTGACGACGGCCGGCGGCATAGAGTTTTTCCAGGATTTGCCGGATGGCTCCCTGATCGTCGTAACAAACGGAGGCCATTTGTGGCCAGTCACGGGCCATCAGCACCAGTTTATCTTGCCAGTTGCGCAGGTGCTCCAGTTGCAACGCACTGAACGCAAACAGGATCACGCCATCGACACCACGGCGGGCGAGCAGGGCCAGATGTTCATCGACTTTAGCCGGATCAAACTCGCTTTCCATCAGCATGGCATCGTAACCACGGGCATACAGCACTTCGAGCATGCCGCGCACGGCCCGGTTTTCCGAGGCGGAATCGAGACGGGAGACAATAATGCCGACCAGACGGGCGCTGTTGGTGCGCATCGCACGCGCCGATTTGCTGGGTTCGAATCCATGTTCACGAATGATGGTTTCTACGCGATCACGGGTTTGCGGGTTCACGTTAGGGTCTTGATTCAGTACCCGTGATACCGTCGATTTACCCACACCACTCAGTCTGGCGATATCAAGAATGGTTAAGCGTTTAGTCATGGTTTACCGGAAAAACTCACTTTCCAGTATTGTTGGGATTTTTCCCGTTTGAGGCAAGCCTGAAAGTACAGAACTGCGCTATTCAGGCCGTTATTTCCCAGCAGAATTATCAATCCGGTTTGTGATCCGCGGAGCAGTTATTTATGCTGGGAGCAGTTGATGGCTCACCCCCCGGCGTTACGCGCCCGGTTTTTGAGGAAAGGCTTATTATGTTTATTGGTAATTTACAGGAACTGAATGATGTTCTGTTGCATCCGCTGATTGCGGCGGTGTTGCGTGATTTTGTGGCCACGAATGTGGACGTTCTGGAGTTGCCTAAGGGCAAAACCGATCTGGCTGTGCCGGCGAAGTTTGCACCTGCGGTATTGCCTGACAATCCGCTGTTTATGATTAACTCGCTGGATACCTCACAACTGGTGACGGAACGTCGTGCCGAATTCCATGATACCTATCTGGATATTCAGTTACTGCTCTCGGGGGAGGAGTGGATTGGTATTGGCCCGCATACAACGGAATTGGATCGTTCGGATAATCCGCATCCTGATCTCTATTTCATGGATGAGACCCCGACCAGCTATGTCGGTCTGCAACCGGGCGATTTTGTGGTGATTGCGCCGGGAGAGCTGCATACCCCACTGTGCACACTGACCGAACCGGGTCAGTTGCGTAAAATCGTGTTTAAAGTACATAAAGAGCTGTTAGCACCCGAGGCATGATCTCAAGGAGGCACTATGCCTGTGTTTCAATTGATTATTGGCAATAAAAATTATTCATCCTGGTCGTTACGGCCTTGGTTGTTGTTGCGAAAATTAGGCGTTAGCTTTGAGGAAACACAGGTCTTATTGCAAACCGAGGATTTTCAAAAACAGGTGATGCAATATGCGCCAGTGGCGAAAGTGCCGGTATTACTGGCCGACGAGTTGGTTATTTGGGATTCGCTGGCCATTGCCGAATATCTGGCAGAGCAATTTCCGCAAGCCTGGCCAAGAGACCCGGCCGCCCGGGCACTGGCACGTTCTGTCTGTGCCGAAATGCATTCCGGGTTTATGGCGTTACGCAGCCAGATGCCGATGAATTGCCGTGCAACAGGACGCGAAGTACAAGGGCAAGGGGATGCGGCGTTGCAGAAGGACATTGAACGTATTCAGGCCATCTGGAGTGAATGCCGCCTGCGTTATGGTCAGTCCGGTCCGTGGTTATTTGGCGAGTTCAGCATTGCCGATGCGATGTTTGCGCCGGTGGTGTTTCGATTTAACACCTATGGTGTGAACTGTCAGGGGCTGGCCGGGGAGTATCTGCAGACGGTATTGCATGATGCCGACATTCAAACGTGGTTGCATGCGGCACAGCAAGAAACTGCGGTGATCATGAGTTCCGAAGTCGGTTTAACCGCGCAGTAATCTGCGCTGTTTTTCCTATAAAAAGAGCGCCTTCAGGCGCTCTTTGTCTATGGCTCACGTGTTCAGGCTTTCAGTGCCTGATCCAGATCGTCAAGAATGTCTTCAATCGCTTCAATGCCGACAGACAAGCGGATCATTTCTGGTTTCACGCCAGCTTTCGCCTGTTCTTCCTCGGTCATCTGACGATGTGTGGTGGAAGCCGGGTGACAAGCCAGTGATTTGGCATCGCCGATATTCACCAGACGCTTGAAGATTTTCAGGGCATCGTAGAAGCGGACGCCGGCGTCATAACCCTCTTTCAGACCAAACGAGAGAATGGCGGAAGGCGTGCCGTTCATGTATTTCTGTGCCAGGGCATGATGTGGATGTTCCGGCAGACCGGCATAGCTGACCCAAGCCACTTTGTCATGCTGTTGCAGGAATTCCGCGACCTTCTGCGCGTTTTCAACATGGCGTTCCATACGCAGCGACAGGGTTTCCAAACCTTGCAGCAACAGGAAGGCATTCATCGGTGACAGGGCGGAACCGGTATTGCGCAGCGGCACGGTACGGGCGCGGGCAATGAAAGCGGCGGGGCCAAAGGTGTCGTTGTAGATGACGCCGTGGTAAGAGGCTTCTGGCTGGCTGAACTGTGGGAAACGTTCTTTGTGTTCTGCCCACGGGAATTTACCGGAATCAACAATCACACCACCCAGTGAGTTACCATGACCGCCCACGTATTTGGTGATTGAATGCACGACAATGTCGGCACCAAACTGAATCGGCTTGCACAGCACCGGCGAAGCGACCGTGTTGTCCACCACCAGCGGTACGCCTTTGGCGTGCGCGACATTGGCCAGCCCTTCCAGATCGACAATATTACCGGCCGGATTACCGATACTCTCGCAATAGACTGCCTTGGTTTTGTCGTCGATCAGCTCAGCAATAGCTTCCGGTGAATCGTCACGGGCAAACCGCACTTCGACACCAAAACTCGGCAACATATGGGCAAACAGGGTATAAGTGCCGCCATATAACTGAGGGGTGGAAACGATGTTGTCACCGACGCGGGTCAGTGTCTGGATGGCATAGTTGATGGCGGCGCTGCCAGCAGAGACCACCAGTGCCGCGATGCCGCCTTCCAGTGCAGCCAGACGCTGTTCCAGCACATCATTGGTCGGATTCATGATGCGGGTATAGATATTGCCCGGTACTGCCAGATTGAACAGATCCGCCCCATGCTGGGCATTGTCGAATTCATAAGCGACGGTTTGGTAAACCGGTACCGCGACCGCCTTGGTCGTCGGGTCATTCTGGAAACCATGATGCAGCGCCAGGGTTGCGTCTTTCATGAGCAATCGTCCTTGTCACAATGAAATGGAAAAAAGAGGTTCAATCTAACCGCGGTCATTTCGCGCTGTAAAGGTATCAATACAGGATATGTTATCCGGTTTGCAGATAACCGATTGAGCAGGCCGCGTGCCGTCGTCTGGCGACACGCGGGAAAACCATCGCTTAGGCGATCTTGATGACGACGCGTCCGGTGATTTGACCATCCATCATCTTGGCGGCCGCTTCCGGTGCCTCTTCCAGCAGGATCTCTTTGCAGGCGGTTTGATAGAAATGTGCGGGTAACAGCGTGGCCAGACGCTGCCAGGCCTGCTGACGACGTGCAAACGGGCACATGACCGAATCGACACCCTGCAGGCGCACATTGCGCAGAATAAAAGGCATGACCGTCGCAGGGAGTTCAAAACCACCCGCCAGACCACAGGCGGCGACGGCTCCGTTGTAATTGACCTGTGACAGGATCTTGGCCAGCACGGAACTGCCCACGGTATCGACTGCACCGGCCCAGAGCTGTTTGTCCAGCGGGCGGATCGGCGTCAACAATTCATCACGGGAAATAACCCGGCTGGCACCCAGCTTCAACAGCAATTCATGATTGGCACTGCGGCCAGTGGCAGCCACGACACTGAAACCCAGTGCTGCAAGCAGTGCCACCGCGACGCTGCCCACACCACCACTGGCTCCCGTCACCAGAATGTCGCCTTGGTCCGGGGTTAATCCGGCCTCTTCCAGGGCCATGACACACAGCATGGCGGTCAGTCCGGCCGTACCGATTTGCATACTCTGCAGCGGTGTCAGACCCGCTGCCAACGGAACCAGCCAGTCGGCCTTGAGCCGGGCCTTTTCTGCCATGCCGCCCCAGTGGCCTTCACCCACGCCCCAGCCGGTCAGGACAACCTGCTCACCCGCCTGATAACGGGCATCGGCAGAATCCAGCACGGTACCGACCAAATCGATGCCGGGTACCATCGGCCATTGCCGCACAATCTTGCCCTTTCCGGTGATTGCGAGACCATCTTTGTAATTCAAAGAGGAGTATTGCACGGCAACGGTAACGTCGCCTTCCGGCAGTTGATGCTCATCCAGTTCGGTGATGGCTGCGTGTGTTTGCTTATCGTGTTGCTGTAACAGTAACGCTTTAAACATGGTTATCTCCTGAGTACAGGGGTTGCTTCGGCTGAAGCAAGCGAAGGTGTTTTTTGCGGTAATTGGCGGAAAATGAGGGTTGCCAGCATGCTGAGGCATCCGACCGTGATATAGGTGTCGTGAAACGCCGACAGGATCTCGGCATGTTGCAGGCTGGTGGCCTGTAAGCCGCGCAGTGAGGCATGACTGCCATAGAACCAAGAGAATAAGGTCGCCGAAACCGCAACGCCGAGACTCATCGATAATTGCATAACTACCGACAACAGGCTGTTGCCGCTACTGGCTTCTTCGCGTTCCAGCTCACTTAACGTGAGGGTGTTCATGGCCGTGAATTGCAGCGAATTGAAGACGCCCATCAAGGCAAGATAGAGCAGCAATAACGGGTAGGGTGTACTATTGCTGACCGAACTGAAACCGGCAATCAGTGCACCCAGCAACAGGGTGTTCACCATCAGTATCGCGCGATAACCAAACCGCAGCACCACCCGGTTCGCCAGTAATTTTGTGCTCATGGCGCCGAGTGCAATCGGGATCATGGTCAGGCCAGCATGGGTGGGATTAAAACCCAGAGCGACCTGCAAAAACAGCGGGGTCAGAAATGGCATGGCGCCACTGCCTAACCGGGCAATCAGATTTCCCAGAATACCGATGCGAAAACTGGTGATCCGGAACAGCTTACGACTAAACAACGCATGTGGTTTACGCTGACTGTGCCAGAAGTAGGCATAGAGCCCGATGCATCCTGGAATGCCGAAGAGCAGGAATTTCAGCCATGGTGAGTCGGGTTCACTGAGATGCTGGATGGCGATGGATAACAACACAATACCGCTGCTGAAGAACAGATAGCCTTTCCAGTCGAATGCGCCGGTTTGTTCACGGATATTGGGCATAAAGAAAAAAGCCAGGAGACAGCCGATCCCGCCAATCGGCAGGTTGATCAAAAAAATCCATGGCCACGAAGCGTGTTCCACCAATAACCCACCTAACAGCGGGCCGAGCAAGGGGCCAATTAAACCGGGGATCACCACCAGCGACATGGCGCGCAGAAATTCTGCCTTTGGAAAGACCCGCAAGATCGTCAGCCGCCCGACCGGAACCAGCAATGCGCCGCCCACGCCTTGGAGGATGCGGGCCAGCACCATCTGAGAGAGCGAGGTGGATTCGGCGCAAAAGAAAGAACCTAGGGAGAATAACACGATAGAGAACACGAAGACGTTGCGTGTGCCGAAGCGATCGGCGAGCCAGCCCGACGCCGGGATCAGCATGGCCACGGTCAGCATGTAGCTGATGATGGCGGCCTGCATCTGTAAGGGGCTTTCGTGGAAATCAGCGGCGATGGTCGGTAGTGCGGTATTCAGAATGGTGGCGTCGAGCGCCTGCATGAAGAAGCCAACGGCGGCCAGCCAGGGGAGGATGCGTTTTTCGCGGGCTGATATGGGGTAGGACATCAAAAACGCACCTCGCTGTACGGAACTTGATTAACGTGTTTTGCCACCATGGAAGATTTTTTCCAACCGCACCTGAATCAGCTCCAGCAGGAAAGACAAAATCCAATAGATAACCGCCGCAGTAATCAACATCTCCATGTAACGGTAGGCGGAACGACCGTAGCTTTGGGCCAGGAACATGATTTCCCATAACCCCATCACTGACACCAGTGATGAATCTTTCAACATGGCGATGAACATGGCCATGCTGGGCGGGATCGCCACCTTCATCGATTGTGGCAGGATCACTTTCAGAAAGATCTGTGGCTTCTTCAGCCCCAGCGCCATCGCAGCTTCCCACTGTCCGCGCGGAATGGCAATAATGGCCGAGCGGAATATCTCACTCAGGTAAGCCCCGTAGCAGAGCGCTAGGGCAATGATCCCGGAAGGAATGGCGGTAGGGATCGGACCGAGTTGCGGCAATCCCTGATAGATCAGCAATACTTGCAGCAGCAGCGGTGTACCACGGAAAAAAGAGGTATAAAACGTGGAGATACCATACGCCAGCGGATTCAGGCTGAGACGCCCCAGCGCCGCCAACAGGCCGAGTACGACCGAGGCCAGCATGGCCAGCACACAGACATAAATCGTGAGCGGTACCCCTTGAATAAATCCATCCGGTGCAAGGTGCAATCCTGCCAGGAACGGCAGTTTTGCCCATACGTAACTCATATCAAGATTGAATTTGGCAATAAACCAGACAAAGCCGATCATCAGCGCCAGCCAGACCAAGGAAACCTGCCACTTAAACTTTCTGGTCATGATGGTGTTGCGGTTCAATGAGAAATCCTTTCAGGTGGAGTCAAGACAAGAGAGGCGCTAGTTTAGCGGAATACATCACAAAATGCAGTTAACAAAGCATAAACAAGGGCGAAATCTCGCCCTTGTTTTGTTGATTCACTGGTCATGCCAATTAGCGGGAGATGTCGCTACCCACCCATTTCACGCTGATCTTCTTCAGGGTGCCGTCTTTACGCATGTCATCAAAGATTTTCACGACGGTGTCATGCCATTCTTTATCACCTTTATCGGTGGCAACCCAGTTCGGATCTTCGTATAAAGGTTCACCGACAATCTTGAATTTACCTGGTGTTTTCTTGATGCGTTCGTTGGCGGTGACCAGATTAGAGACCAGACCGTCAATACGTTTACCGGCGCCCAGTGCCAGATCCTGATATTCCAGATCTTCGCTGCTGTAAGGCATGACCTGAACATTCTTGAATGGGTAAACCAGCGGTTTAGCACCGAAACCTTCCATTTTCAGGGTATGGTTCAGATATTGCTCGTAAGAACCACCTTGTTGAGCCGCAATTTTCTTACCTTCCATGTCGGAAACTTTGGTCAGCGGTGTGCCATTGGTCGAGGTCACCAGCACCGCCGGTGAGCTGTAATAATGAGTGACGAAATCCAGTGAACGGGCACGCTGTGCATCCGGGGTCATCGAGCAGATGCAGATGTCCCAACGGCCGCGCCAGTTCCCGGCGGTGGTCACTTCCCATGCCGGTGTTTCGATTTTGGCTTGCACACCTAAACGACGAGCAAACTCTTTGGTCAGATCGACGTCCATGCCATCCATTTCATTCTTGTCGTTCAGAAAAGAGTAAGGTGGATAAGCTTGATCCATCACACCGATCAGTGCACCACGTTGTTTTATTCGGTCCATCGTTTCGCCAGCTACTGCGGAGTGAGTGACTGCAGCAACACCTGCCAGTAATGCCAAGCTTAACAGCGTTTTGTTTTGCATAATTGTTCCCTCAAAGTAGATAAACATACATAATCGGCGATGAATTTACAGAAAACAATAATAGCAAAGATTATAACGAAGTTGGTTTATTCATCAGGTATGAAATTGCCTTTCTAGACACTTCGGGTGATTCAATTCAGAAAATGTCAGTCATTGTTTCCGATCTTGGCTGTCTGTTGTACCGCTCCTTCATTCAAGGAGACTGTTCTGTTAGCGAGTTTAAGTCGGGCTTTTGCCCATAATTTTTTAGGCGGTGCTCCCCGGTGGTACAAAATTACCATCGTCTTTTTTTGTTGAATAACCCGCTGCTGATGGCGGCATTTTTTGCGGAAGAAATCGTACCGGTGGCGTCAGCAGTACATTAAGGCACACTGGAAGTGAGATGCCTCAAAGGAGATGAATGTGAATAAGATACAAATTCTTGATGGTGGCATGGGGCGGGAACTCAAGCGTATTGGTGCTCCGTTTCAGCAACCGGAATGGTCTGCGCTGGCGCTGTTGGAAGCGCCGGAATATGTCACGATGGCGCATAATGCTTTTATCAGCAGCGGTGCCGATATCATTACGACCAACAGCTATGCGGTGGTGCCATTTCATATTGGTGAATTGCGGTTCACGGAGCGGGGTCATGAACTGGCTCAGTTAGCTGCCGAGATTGCGCGCGCCTGCGCCGATAAGGCTGCCCATCCGGTAAAAGTGGCAGGGTCGCTGTCACCGGTGTTGGGTTCTTACCGCCCGGATCTGTTTCAATTGGAAGCCGCCTTGCGGATTTACCGGGTATTAATCGCAGCTCAGGAACCTTTTGTGGATCACTGGCTGGCGGAAACGCAAAGCTCGATTGCGGAGATTCAGGCGGTACGTCAGGCGCTGGGTGAGCAGAGCAAACCGCTCTGGGTTTCCTTTACGCTGGATGATGAACCGACAGCAGGACAAGCCTTGCTGCGTTCTGGTGAAACTGTCACGGCAGCCGTGTCGGCAGCGATCGCACTGAATGTTTCAGCCATTCTGTTCAACTGCAGTCAGCCGGAAGTGATGAGTCAGGCTGTCCGTGATGCGGTGGCGGAAATCAAACGGCAGGGAAAAGCGATCCCGGTAGGGGTTTATGCCAATGCCTTTCCGGCACAATCGAAAGAGGCGGAAGCCAATGCCGAACTGGATGAGATCCGCGTTGATTTGAATCCGGCTGCATATCTGAACTGGGCTAAGGAATGGGTATCGCTGGGGGCTACGGTGATTGGTGGTTGCTGTGGCATTACGCCGGATCACATTGCCGAATTGGCCAACGCACTCAATTCATAGGCATCACGGCCCGTCACTGACGGGCCGCTCTTTCATTCGGCGGATTCAATTACGAAGTGCGACAACTTTAAACATAAAAACAGCGAGATGTGATACTCAGGATTTTTACTCCCGCCAAGAAGTGAAAAGCCAATGAAATACACACATCTCACTGAGAATGAAAGATATATGTTGTCAGCCTTGAGAAAGCAAGGACTGACTGTCGCATCCATCGCCAAAGCCTTAGGTCGTCACCGAAGTACGGTCTACCGGGAAGTGGAACGAAACTCCCGATGGTGCAATTATGACCAGCTTTATAGTTACCAACCAGCGCGAGCCCAGCAAAAAGTCAGGGTAAGAACAAAGAAAGCCCGAAGGAACAAACGGTATGATCACATGGACTTTCTGCTGGTTGATGCCTTACTGAAATTGCATTGGAGTCCAGAACAGATCGTTGGCTATTTTCGTTACAAAGGCTATCCGGTGATGAGCCATGAAACGATTTACCAGCATGTCTGGGCTGATAAAAATGAAGGCGGCAATCTTTGGCAATACCTGAGACAGTCGCCGAAAATTAGACGTAAACGCTATCGAAGCAAAGACAGCCGAGGGCGAGTAGCAGCCAAACGGCATATCAGCGAACGCCCTACACTAGTGAACGAACGAGAAGAGTTCGGACACTGGGAAATCGATACAGTCATTGGACACGGCAGTAAACATTGCCTAGTCACGATGGTAGAAAGACAAAGCCGCTATACCCTCATAGGCCAACTGGATGATCGGACAACAGAAAGCCTGAACAGACGAGTCGGTTGGCTGATCAAAGAAACGGGCCTACCATTTAAAACCATCACAGCCGACAACGGCACTGAATTTAACCAATATCAGCAGTTAGAACGTAGCCACGGTTGTGACTTTTACTTTGCGACGCCGTATCATTCGTGGGAGCGAGGAACCAACGAAAACACCAATGGTCTGATCAGACAATACATCCCCAAAAAGCAAAGCATGGCGTTGTTAGGTCAACGGCATTGCAGCGACATAGCCAGAAGATTAAACACGAGACCAAGGAAAGTGCTTGGATTTAAAACCCCGGAGGAATTTATCCGTGAGTATCGTTAAGCTATGTCGCACTTCAAACTTGAAGCTACGTTCTCATTAGCGGATGGCTTTGGTCAGTTCCTGACGACGGGTTAATTCGGGGAAAAATTTCATCCATAACCCGACGATCATCAGCGTTCCTAAACCGCCCACAATCACGGCGGGCACCACACCCCACCAGGCCGCCGTCACACCAGACTCAAATTCGCCCAGTTGATTGGATGCGCCGATAAAAATGAAATTCACGGCGCTGACCCGACCGCGCATGGCATCCGGGGTCTCCAGCTGGATCAGCGAAGAACGGATCACCACACTGATCATGTCGGAGGCGCCTAAGATTAACAGCGCACTGAACGAGACCAGAAAGGACTGGGATAAGCCAAAGATAATGGTGGCGACACCAAAGGTCGCGACGGCGGCAAACATCAGCATGCCGGCATGCCGTTTAATGGTGTGTCGTGCCAATACCAACGACATTAACACCGCACCGACTGACGGGGCGGCACGCAGCAGGCCAAGTCCCCAGGGGCCGGTATGCAGAATATCTCGGGCAAAGATGGGTAACAGTGCGGTGGCGCCACCCAATAACACCGAGAACAAATCGAGCGACATGGCACCGAGTACGACCGGGTTATGCCGGATGTAGCTGAATCCGGCAAAGACCGAACGCAGTGTCGGCGGTTCCCGGTGGATGATCCGTTCCGGTTTGGGGATCAACGACATCGCCACAGACGCCAGCAGGAAGCTGACCGAGCTGCACCAATAAACCATTTCCGGATGCAGTGCATACAGAAAACCGCCCATGGCCGGACCGATGATCACCGAGGCCTCCCGCAACGAGCTGTTGAGTGCCAGTGCCCGAGGCAGATGTGAGCTGTCGATGAGGCTGGGTAACAAGGCTTGCTGGGCTGGCGATTCAAATGCTCTGGTCGCCCCCAACAAGAACGCACAGGCAAAGATGCCGTGAATATTGATCCATGCCTGCCAACTGCCAATCGCTAGCACCGCCACCAGAATGGCTTGTACCGAGCGGGTGGTGACCACGATCAAGCGACGGTCATAGCGATCGGCAACATGGCCCACGACTAAGGTCAGCAGCAGTTGTGGCGTAAATTGCATGAGTCCGATCAGGCCCAGATTCAACGCGCTGTGCGTTAAATCATAAACCTGCCAGCCTACCGCAACGACCAGCATCTGATAGGCCAGCGAAGAGAGGGCCATGCTACTTAAAAAACGTACAAAAACAGGGTGTTTCAGTGTCCCGGAAGATGACATAAGCGGGCTCGGAAAAAGGAAAGAAGAAGCCTATCTTACTTACTCATGTCATAAGGAAAAGAATTTTGTTACGCGTAACGACCCGAGCTTAGGCTCAGGAGCGATATAACACCTTGATGATGTGGTAACCAAAGCGGGTTCTCACCGGTCCGACTGGTTGCAGCAGTTCGCAGGAAAAGACGGCTTTGTCGAAGGGCGCGACCATATCCCCTTTTTGAAATTCACCCAAATCACCGCCACGTTTTTTCGACGGGCAGGTGGAATATTTCTTGGCCAGTTGCTGAAAATCTGCGCCTGCGGCCAGTTGTTTCATAATATCCAGCGCCTGCGCTTCTGTTTTTACCAGAATGTGTAAAGCGGATGCGGTGCGGGCCATAAGCGAGTTCTCTGTGATTCAAAAGGGCGGGCATTATAACGAACGTCATGTGCTTTTCCAGAGCCGGGCCGGTCAGAAGTGGTACCGACCCGGATTGGGCATTATGGCATCGTCAGCCAGTTTTCACCGTCAAAGCGTAACTGCAACAGCGTGTTCAGATCCGGCTGTTCGCTGGTCTCTGCCGGTCGGGCGGGATAACCCTGATCATCATGCGCCAGCACCAGATAGTGATTTTCCTGGTCTTTCGATGGCGTGAGCAGATCAAACCAACCCTGATGCATCACCGGAGAGACCATAACCGTGCCACTAAAGCCTTCTAAGCGGCCGACTTGCTGATACTGACCATGGTTGCCCTGCAACACCAGCCAGACGCAGCCTGATTTATCGCACCAGTTCATTTCGACCAGTGCATCCAGCGACCCATCTCCATTCAAGTCAGTTTTGACATAGCGATACTGCGTGCCACTGGCCTGTCCGCCATTGTTCTGCAGGATCTGGCGTAAAGCCTGTTCAATGGCCGGATCGGGCTGTGTTGAGGCTTGCAGCATACCGGCAGAAAAGCTGGCCGTCGCAGGTGGTTTTATTGCTGTGACCGTTTGCGTTTGCTCTGTCCCTGCTGCTACAGGTATCGTGGCTGCGGTGGCTGCGGTGGCTGCGGTGGCTGCGGTGGCTGCGGTGGCTGCGGTGGCTGCAGTGGTAGTTGTGGCCGCAGCCGCAGAGGCTCCGTTCAGTATGGTTTCATTCTGCGCAAAACTCTGTTGTCCGGCTGGTGGTTCAGTCAGTGCTGGTGGCGTCACCACTGCTGCGGCAGTGCTGGTAGCATCCGGTGTCGCCTCGGCAGCTGTATTGGCCGTCGAATTTTCCGCACCGATTTTGGCTTTTAATACCAGTGGCTTATCAAAATAGGCTTTGCCCGCTTCCAGTTCACGATAATCTGCAGTTAAGGTGTCATTCTGCCAGCGGAAAGGGATATTCTCATGGGTCGGTAAGCCCAACCGCTGATTAAACATGACGCGGATTGTTTGATTTTTCTGGGGTTGCCAGACCCCGTCATAGGTCACGGTCGGCCCTGTTTCCCGGGTATAAGTCATTTTCGCCTGATAGTTACTATCCAGAATCAGGCTGACATCCGCTTGCTGTGCATCATCATGCCCCTGCCAGTCATGAGCTGGCTGTTTCTGAATGAGTGAGGTGCCTTGTTCACCACAACCGGACAGGGTCTGACCATCATCCAACTGCAGTGTCACCGTATAACCGAGCCATTGTTGCGTACCGCTATCCTGACAATAACCTGACTGCAGATTCAGTGTCGCTTTTTTACCCTTGGTATTGACTAAGGCCAGTTGTAACTGTTTGTCGGTTGGTCGAGAAACCGTATCCAGTTGATAACTATCCACCCCATTCGGTGTGGTCAGTGAGGCTTGCTGACCATCGATGACAATTGACCAGAACGGTTGGTTGTTGCCAGCCTTTAACAGATACGTATTGCCGGTATCCTGGCAAAGGCTTTGGTCGGTCGTGATGTGGGAAACCTGTTCCGCCTCCAGACGAAAAGGGGCGCCACGATCTTCGCCTGCAGAAAGTTGGCCACTTAAACTGGCTTGTAGTGTTTGTGGCGAACCGAGTTGTTGCCACTGTTGCCAGAAGTTGTCATCCATGACCACTTGCCATTGCTGCTTGCTGCCGCAGGGCGTAAAGGTGGCTTGTTCGTTCTGGCGTTGAATGGTACCCCGGAACAAGGGAGCCAGCTCTTTCTGCAGCTTGGCTGACATATCGACCTGAGCGTGACTGCCGGAAGTACCGGCAGTCTGGCTGCTGCAACTGACCAGCGCCATCAACAAACCAGACAAGACAAAACGTGACAACGGCATAGGGCTCCCCGTACAAAAAATATTCTGTCCAGTTTATCCGATTTTGCCTGTTTTCGCCGCAGTACGTGTTAAAAAAGCTTATTCGGTCAGCAGGAGTTGCTGCAGATATTCTGCCACACCATCTTCGTCGTTGATCCCGGCGCGAGGCAGTTCTGGCAAGGCCATCTTTAACCGGTCATGCGCATTGCCCATCACCACGCCATGCCCCACCATCGATAACATTTCGTAATCATTCATGCCGTCACCAAAGGCAATCGCGGCACTGAGCGGGATATCATGCTGGGTCAGAATGGAGGCAATGGCGGCCCCTTTATTCACGCCCAGCGCCATGACTTCCAGACAGTCGGGTTGTGAAAAGGCGATGCTGAGCTGGCCGGCATAACGTTCCAGCAGGGTATTTTCCAATTCCAGCAACGGTTCATGTTCGGCAATGAAAAAGAATTTGTTGATACTGCTTTTATCCAATGTCACCAGATCGGTTTTGGTATAGCAGAAACCAGTATCTTTATGATATTCCAGATATTCCGGCATATCTTTATTCGTAAACCAGGCTTCTGGCGTATAAATATTAACCGCGATATCCGGATCGGGCAGCGGTAACTCTGAGAGTTCCTGCGCAATATCAGTGGGGAGGGTGCGATTAAAGATGATGGCGTCCTGTTTATCGGTCACAACTGCACCGTTGGCGGTCACCAGGTAGATATCCAGCCCCAGTGCATCCCGGATCGCCTTGACATCAATATGATGGCGGCCGGTTGCCACCACAAATTTGGTTCCTTCCGCCACCAGCTTTTTGAGTATTTTACGAGTATGCGGTGAAACATGATGCTGATTGTTCAGCAGCGTTCCATCCAGATCAGAGATAACGACTTTATACATGCGGGAACCTCAAGATAACGACGACATGGCGGATTATGAGAGCAGTGTCAGTATACCGAATGATCAATAACACCGCATTAACATTCAAGTGAAATGATTTTTATTACGAGTGAAGCCTATGCCTAGGCAGGTAATGACGTCTCATCCCACTGTGCAGGGTTTAATTGTAGCCGTTTCCACCAGTCGGCATGGGCCAAAATCTCCCCATGTTCACCAATGGCCGGATATTCGAGAGCTTTGTCCTGGCAGAAGGTGGCCAATCGGGGGTAACCGCCTTCAAATAGCAGACGTTGCTGTTCATCCCGCGGTAACTGGCATTCACGCTGATAGTATCCGGCTTGCTGTCGCTGACGTTGTGCTTCATACAAGATCAATGCACTGGCAACAGAGACATTCAGCGACTGCACCATCCCTACCATAGGAATGATGATGTCTTGATCTGCAAGGGCTAAGGCTTCCTGGCTGATACCGTGTTTTTCGGCGCCCAACAGGATAGCGGTCGGCTTGGTGTAGTCAATTTCGCGAAAATCCACGGCACGGGACGAGAGATGAGTGGCCAAAACCTGCATATTTTGCTGTTTCAGCGTCGAGATCGCCTGCGCAATGGTGTCGTGCCGCTGCTGTCTGAGCCAGTGATGGCTGCCTTTGGCGGCTCGATTGTTTTCCCGCACCGCTTCGGGCCAAACAGCATGGATCTCATGCACGCCAACCGCATCACAGGTGCGGATAATAGCCGCAATGTTATGGGCCTTATTGACGTGTTCAAGACACACGGTCAAATCCGGCTGCCGGCGGGCCAGCATCTGCCGGATTCGGGAAAGTCGTTCCGGGCTCATGAGTCTGATTCTTTAACGCGTAACCGGCTGGTGGTTCGATTGACACGTAATACATCCGGCATGACACGGATCTTGCGCATGATATCGGCCAGATGGACGCGATGTCGTGCGGTGATCAACAGATTGACCTGATAAACACGGGCATCTTTTTCTTCGGTACTGATGCTGTGGATATTGGCGCCGGTCGCGGCAATGACATTGGCCAGCTGGGCCAAGACGCCCTGATGGTTATTCACCTCCACCAGAATGCCGGTTTTGAATTCCTTATCCCCGAGCTGTTCCATATCCCATTGTACGGGCTGGTATTTGTCTGGTTCACGGGTGTAGTTGCGAATGTTCGGACACCCTTCCTGATGCACGACCAGCCCCTTACCCGGGCTGATATGGGCAATGATGGCATCACCGGGGATCGGTCGACAGCACTTGGCAAAACTGACCAGGATGCCGCCGGCACCCCGGATCGGCAGTTTGCGATGCGAGGTTGACGTTTTCTTCTCGGGTTCCTGCTCATGTTGTCCCAGCAGGCGACGCGCAATCACCACGCTCATCTGATTGCCGAGGCCGATGTCAGCGAGCAAACCATCCAGCGAGTCGTGGCGGGTATCGTGCAAGACCTGCTGCAGATTTTCCGGCGGCAGATCTTCGATTTTTTTGCCGCCCAGTGAATGACTGAGCAGGCGGCGGCCGAGAATAATCGACTCTTCGGCGCGCAGATTTTTCAGGAACTGGCGGATCTTGGTTCGCGCCCGCGAAGTGACGACAAAGTTGAGCCAGGCTGCATTCGGACGGGCGCCGGGCGCGGTAATAATTTCAATGGTCTGGCCGGAGGTCAGCGGACGACTGAGCGGGAAGGGTTGACGCTCCACCCGTGCCCCGACGCAGCTGTTACCGATATCGGTATGTACGGCATAGGCAAAATCGACCGGTGTGGCGCCTGTCGGCAACTCAAGAATTCGGCCTTCCGGCGTAAAGACATAGATTTCATCCGGGAAGAGGTCGGTTTTTACACTTTCAATAAATTCAAACGAGTTACCGGCACTTTGTTGCAGTTCCAACAGATTTTTCATCCAGCGCTGGGCGCGAATTTGAGCCGTACTGCCAGAGGCATCGCCATTGCTCTTATAGGCCCAATGCGCGGCAACCCCTTTATCGGCCATTTGATCCATATAATCTGTGCGGATTTGGATCTCAACCGGAACACCGTGCGGGCCAACCAATGAGGTGTGCAGCGACTGATAGCCATTGGTTTTGGGGATAGCAATATAATCTTTGAAACGACCGGGGCGGGGCTTATACAGGCTGTGCATCTGACCGAGCACACGGTAGCAGGTATCGATATCATCGACGATCACACGGAACGCATAGATATCCATCACCTCATAAAAGCGCAGCTCTTTCTTCACCATCTTGTTGTAGATGGAATAGAGGTTTTTCTCCCGGCCATATACTTCGGCTTTGATGCCGACTTCCTGCAGACGATGTGCGATGCCCTCTTTGATCGAGTCGATCACCGCTTTCCGGTTGCCGCGTGCGCGTTTCACCGACTCTCGCAGGATCCGGGCGCGCATGGGATAGAGCGCTTCAAACCCCAGCTCTTCGAGTTCACTCTTGAAGGCGTGAATACCCAGCCGGTTGGCAATAGGGGAGAAGATCTCCAGCGTTTCACGGGCAATCCGACGGCGCTTATCCGGCCGCAGTGCACCCAGGGTGCGCATATTGTGCGTCCGGTCCGCGAGCTTGATCAGGATAACGCGGATATCCTGCACCATCGCCATTACCATCTTGCGGAAGTTTTCCGCCTGCGCCTCGACGTGATCGCGGAATTTCAATTTATCCAGCTTGGAGACACCGGCGACCAATTCGGCGACCGGCTGACCAAACTGTGCCGCCAACTGCTCTTTGGTGACGGGGGTATCTTCAATCACATCATGCAGCAGTGCGGCCGAGATCGTTTCATAATCCAGGTGCATGTCAGCGAGGATCGTCGCTACCGCCACGGGGTGCGTGATATAGGGTTCGCCGCTGGAACGTGTTTGTCCTTCATGCGCATCACGAGCGACCAGAAAGGCATTCTGGATCTGAGTCACCTGTTCCGCAGGCAAATAGCTGCCCAGTAATGTTTTTAAATCTTCAAACAGATACAAAAGTGACCCCGCTTCACGACTCATCGGCGTACAACCATATCCTGCAGTTTGCGATTATTCCGCACACTTGTAAATAATGACAAAAACGGCACCCTAAGGTGCCGTTCGTAAGCAGCAAATCGTTGCTTAGAATCCGTAATCGCGATCCTGAGTCAGCGCTGCTACCGCAGCCAGTTCGCTGGCTTCTTGCTGTTGTTGTTCAATGCGTTCTTGTGCATCCATGAACTGATCAGAGATCAAACCTTCTTCGATCTCGCGTAATGCGATCACGGTTGGTTTGTCGTTCTCTTCATCCACCAGCGGATCTTTGCCCTGAACGGCAAGCTGACGAGCGCGGCGAGCGGCCACCAGCACCAAATCAAAGCGGTTGCCAACTTGTTTTACCGCATCTTCAACAGTAACGCGTGCCATAGCAAACTCCCATATAAATCGAGGGTGAAAATTCTACTTGGTTTTAATTTATCCTGCCAGTAGCTGATTGAGCAGATCGGCATGACAAATCGCCTGCGGACGCAATTTCGCACGTTCCGCCAGTACAATGGCCTGCAATTGTTGCAATGCCAGTTCAAAATCATCATTGATGATCAGATAGTCATATTCAGGATAGTGTGACATTTCAGAAACTGCCTGCGCCATGCGTTTGGCAATGACTTCGTCACTGTCCTGACCACGACCAATCAAGCGTTGCTCAAGCACCGGTAGACTGGGTGGTAATACAAAAATCGACTGTGTTTCACTATACAGTTCGCGGATCTGCCGCGCGCCCTGCCAATCGATATCGAGGAAGACATCAATACCTTGGGCCAGAGCCTGTTCAATCAATTCTTTCGATGTACCGTAATAATTACCAAAGACTTCTGCCCATTCAAAGAAGGCATCCCGGGCGATCAGGGCCTGAAACTCGTCTTTGCTGACAAAATGGTAATGCACGCCATTCTCTTCACCAGGGCGCATGGCGCGGGTGGTATGAGAAACAGAAAGTGCCATACGGCCATCACTGTTATAGCGGGATAATAACGCGCTTAACAGGCTGGATTTTCCCGCGCCACTGGGCGAGGAAATAATAAATAATGTACCTGCAGCAGCCATCATGCGCTCCTATCAAGTAACAGGAAAAGTGATACCGGTCAGATGACGGGCTGATAACAAAAAACCCGGCACAAGACCGGGTTTTTCAGGAGTGCAGACCAATTACTTGATCTTGCCTTCCTTGTAGATTACATGCTGACGAACAACAGGATCAAATTTTTTGATCTCCATTTTCTCAGGCATGGTGCGCTTGTTCTTGGTCGTAGTGTAGAAGTGACCAGTACCGGCACTGGAGTTCAGACGAATTTTTTCGCGAGCACCTTTAGCCATGATTTATCTCCTTACACTTTTTCGCCATTAGCACGGATATCAGCCAGCACAGCTTCGATACCCAGCTTGTCGATGATACGCATACCCTTCGGTGTTAAACGCAGGGTAACAAAACGCTTCTCGCCTTCAACCCAGAAACGGTGAGATTGCAGGTTAGGCAGGAAACGGCGACGGGTTGCGTTTTTAGCGTGAGAACGGTTGTTCCCCACTGTTGGACGCTTACCAGTTACTTGACACACTCTAGACATTGTTGTCTCTCCAAAAATCTTACTTCTGCTCGCGCATTTTCTGATGCCCCGCTGCCGTATAGCAGAGCACATAGATAGAAGGCGGCATTTTATACAGCATCGCCCCGACAAGATCAAGCAAAAAGCCCTTGTCAGGAACGTTTTATAACCATCCGCGTTCGGCAAAGGAGACTGGCTCACCGTCTCCGATCACAAAGTGATCCAACACCCGCACGTCGATCAGACGTAAAGCGTCGCAAATGCGCGCAGTGATATGGCGATCGGCGTGACTTGGTTCTGCTACGCCGGAAGGATGATTATGACAGAGAATGACTGCTGCGGCATTATGTTTTAATACGGTTTGTACGATTTCGCGGGGATAAACACTGGCCGCATCGATGGTGCCAAAAAATAATTCGCAAAATTGCAGCACGCGATGCTGATTATCCAGCAATAACATGGCGAAAATTTCACGAGGGCGATCGCGAAGCTGGGCTTGCAGATAATGGCGGACTAACTGCGGACTAGTCAGGGCATCGCCGCGTTGCAACTGTTCTGACAGATAGCGATGACTCATTTCTAACACGGCCTGCAGTTGTACATACTTAGCCGGGCCGAGCCCGTGCGCCTGACAGAATTGCGTCTGTTCGGCGGCCAGCAATGCCCGTAATGAACCAAATTCCCGTAACAGTTTACGAGCCAGTTCGATGGCATTACAACCCGCCACACCGGTACGTAAAAATATGGCTAACAATTCAGCATCGCTGAGTGCAGCTGCGCCGCGTTGCAGCAATTTTTCGCGTGGGCGTTCGTCTTCCGGCCAGTCACAGATCGCCATCTTTTTTCCTTTGTCGGCAATGAAAATGCCTACTTTACGTGAGGAACTGACGCGTAAATGCCTGTGATCCCCGACAGGCATTGTGTACTATCTGGCTAAGTTTTGATGGATCTGGGGGCATACTGATGCAATTACAAGATAAACGGATCCTGCTCGGTGTCACCGGTGGGATCGCGGCTTATAAAGCGGCAGAAATTGTTCGCCGTCTGCGGGAACAAGGAGCGGAAGTTAGGGTCGTGATGACGGACGCTGCCAAAGAATTCATTACGCCGCTGACGTTACAGGCTGTCTCCGGCCATATGGTGGCGAACAGCATGTTTGATCCGCAGGCGGAAGCGGGGATGGGTCATATCGAACTGGCCAAATGGGCCGATTTGGTCTTGATTGCCCCGGCCACCGCGAATGTGATCTCCCGTCTGACCACCGGCATGGGCGATGAGTTGCTAACCACGCTGTGTCTCGCGAGTCCTTCACCGCTGGCGATTGCACCAGCGATGAATATGCAAATGTATCTGCATGCGGCGACGCAAAGTAATCTGCAAGTGTTGGCACAACGCGGTGTGCAGATCTGGGGGCCAGGTATTGGCAGCCAGGCTTGTGGCGATGTGGGGCCGGGGCGGATGCTGGATCCGGTTGATATTGTTGCGGAAGTTATCCGTTTCTTTCAATCGGCTGCCTATCCTGAATTGTCGTTTTTGATCACGGCAGGGCCAACGCGTGAAGCGATTGATCCGGTGCGTTTTATCAGTAACCACAGCTCGGGCAAAATGGGCTTTGCCGTCGCAGCCGCAGCCGCAGCATTAGGTGCAAAGGTGACATTGGTTGCCGGCCCGGTGAATCTGCCTACACCCAAAGGGGTGGTGCGTATTGACGTGGAAAGTGCGCTGGAGATGCAGGCCGCCGTCGAGGCGCAGGTAGCGGAACATCAGATTTTTATCGGTTGTGCTGCCGTGGCGGATTACCGGATGGTCGCCGTGGCACCACAGAAAATGAAAAAACAGGCTGACAGTGACACCATGACGTTGGAGTTGGTTAAAAATCCAGACATTATCGCAGGTGTGGCAAGGCGCACGAATAAACCGTTTGTGGTAGGCTTCGCTGCCGAAACACAGGACGTGGCCCGCTATGCACAGGATAAATTGCAACGCAAAGGGCTCGATATGATCGCAGCCAATGATGTCAGCCGCGCAGACCAAGGCTTTAATGCCGACCAGAATGCACTGACCGTATTCTGGGCCGATGGTCAGCAGGAACTGCCACTGGCCAGTAAACAGCAGGTTGCACAGCAACTTATTTCATTAATTATTAAGCACTATCAACATGAAACAAATTGAACTGAAAATCCTCGATGCTCGCATCGGTAATGAATTTCCTTTGCCGGAATACGCAACCCCCGGCTCTGCGGGTTTAGATTTACGTGCTTGTCTGGATGCCGCTGTAGAGCTGGCTCCGGGTGAAACACAACTGATCCCAACCGGGCTGGCCATTCATATCGCTGATCCGGGGCTTTGTGCCACCATTCTGCCTCGGTCCGGTTTAGGTCATAAACACGGTATCGTACTGGGTAATTTGGTGGGTCTGATTGATTCTGATTATCAGGGGCAACTGATGGTGTCAGTCTGGAATCGGGGTCAGGTGACATTTACCATTCAGCCGGGCGAGCGCATTGCCCAACTGGTATTTATGCCGGTAGTGCAGGCGACATTTGCGGTGGTTGATGAATTTGATGCTTCTGAACGTGGCGAAGGTGGTTTTGGTTCGTCAGGACGTCATTGATCCATTAGGATCAAGTGTAAAGAAGCGTGTCTAAGCACGCTTCTTTTGTCATAATTTGTATCAAGTTATACAAATGATAATGACAAGACGGAGCGTGCCACATGGTGGATTACATCTTGATGTTAATGAAATGGCTGGGGATGTAGTTTTGCGCTGAATCAGGCAGGCCAGCCGTAACCAGCCTGCTTCATGACGGAATCTAACGCCGATCAAACGCCATAAGTTGCGCGGTATTCTTTTACTTTTTCCAAATGCTCAGCCATTTCCGGCTGCGTTTCCAGATAACTGATTAAGTCACCCAGAGTGATGATCGCGATCACCGGCGCATGATAATCGCGCTGTACTTCCTGAATGGCAGACAGTTCCCCTTTGCCTTTTTCCTGACGATCCAGTGCAATTAATACTCCGGCCAGCTCTGCACCATTGGCCTGGATCAGATCCATCGATTCACGAATGGCGGTGCCAGCGGTGATCACATCATCAACCAGCATGATCCGGCCTTTCAACGGGCTGCCAACAAGATTGCCACCTTCACCATGATCTTTGGCTTCTTTGCGGTTAAAACACCAGGGTACATCCTGATCGTGCAATTCCGCTAACTGTACGGCAGTTGCCGAGGCAATCGGGATCCCTTTATAGGCCGGACCGAACAGCACGTTGTAACTGATCGCGCTATCAACCAGCGCAGCGGCATAGTAACGGCCTAATTTCGCCAGATCACGGCCTGAATTAAATAAACCGGCATTGAAGAAATAGGGGCTTTTACGGCCTGATTTCAGGGTAAATTCACCAAATTTCAGAACCTGTTTTTCCAGAGCAAATTCAATAAACTCGCGCTGATATGCCTTCATCGTAATTTCATTCCTTGTGACGTAAAACGTTAAATTAAGCCAGTGCTTGATGTTGCTGCTGAATAATCTGCTGAATACCCTGTTTACCCAATTCCAGCAGTTGCATGAGTTCTTCCTGCGAGAAAGGTTCGCCTTCGGCGGTACCCTGAATTTCAATCATTTTGCCGGTTTCTGTCATTACCAGATTCATGTCCGTTTCGGCGCTGGAATCTTCGTCATAATCCAAATCGCAAACCGGTACACCGTCATAAATGCCGACTGACACGGCCGCGACCATGAAATTCATCGGATTGTTTTTAATAACGCCTTTTTCCAGCATCCAGTTCAATGCGTCCACCAGAGCCACACAGGCGCCAGTAATGGACGCAGTACGGGTGCCGCCATCGGCCTGCAATACATCACAGTCCACGGTGATGGTATATTCGCCGAGCTTGGTGAGATCGACGGCGGCACGCAGTGAACGGGCAATTAACCGCTGGATTTCCAGTGTCCGGCCACCCTGTTTACCAGAAGCGGCCTCGCGGTTCATTCGGGAATGTGTTGAGCGCGGTAACATGCCATATTCAGCGGTGATCCAGCCTTGGCCTTTCCCTTTCAGAAAGCGCGGGACCCCATCGGCAACAGTGGCGGTACAAAGCACTTTGGTGCGACCAAACTCAACCAGCACGGAGCCTTCCGCATGGCAGGTATATTGACGAGTAATAGTGATGGGACGCAGTTGTTCCGGCGTTCTTCCGCTTGGGCGCATGATGATTCCTGACAGTATTTAATTGCCGCAGATTATATGCGATCTCGGCATGCATTGCATGGCTACTGACGGCGCAGGCTTGGGCGCGTATAATCACCGGAATTTCTGGCCAATTTAAAGAGCACGCCATGATCCATAGTATGACCGGTTACGCCCGCAAAGAATTCAAAGGCGACTGGGGAACGGCAGTCTGGGAAATCCGCTCCGTCAACCAGCGCTATCTGGAAACCTATTTCCGTCTACCCGAATCATTCCGTAATTTGGAGGCGGTATTGCGTGAGCGTTTCCGTCAAGGTTTGGAACGCGGCAAGATAGAGTGCAACCTGCGCTTTGAAAGCCAGGTCAGTCAGGGACAATTGCAAGTCAACGAGGCGCTTGCAGAGCAGCTGATTGATAATGCGCTATGGGTGATTGATCGTGCCGGGCAGGGGCAGCTGAACCCCGTGGATATTTTGCGCTGGCCGGGCGTAATGGAAGGTGAAGAGCAAGATATGGATGCGCTGAATGTCACCCTGTTGGCGGCATTTGATGAGGTCTTTAAGGCGTTTATCGCGGCTCGACGTTCCGAAGGCGACAAATTAAAACTGTTGTTGGAACAGCGTCTGGAAAGTGTTGCCGGTGAAGCGGCGAAAGTGCGGGCGCATATGCCGGCGATCCTGAACTGGCAGCGCCAGCGCCTACTCGACCGTCTGGCTGAAGCCAAGGTGGAGCTGGATCCTGCCCGCGTGGAACAGGAAATCGTCTTGTTGGCTCAGAAGATCGATGTTGCCGAAGAGCTGGATCGTCTTGACATGCATGTGACCGAAACCCACAAGATCATCAGCAAGGGTGGTGCCTGCGGACGTCGTCTGGATTTCATGATGCAGGAATTTAACCGGGAATCGAACACGTTAGCATCCAAATCAATTAATGCGGAAGTAACCCAAGCAGCGGTGGAGCTGAAAGTGCTGATTGAACAGATGCGTGAACAGATCCAAAACATTGAATAGTGATTAAGTAAAAAGCCCGCTTATCAGAGCGGGCTTTTTAATGGCGTTAGTTGGTAACCTGGTCTTCAACTAAAACGGTATCATCCAGTAATTCATCGCCTTCCTGTGCAGCAGTTAATTCCCCTTCCAATTTAGCCACCACAGAAGAGGCAATCGCGTTGCCGACCACATTGGTCGCAGAACGAGCCATATCCAAGAAATGATCCACGCCGAGCAACAGTAATAAACCCGCTTCTGGAATATGGAACTGCGCCATCGCTGCAGCAATCACGACCAGAGAAGCACGTGGAACCCCGGCCATCCCTTTGGAGGTCACCATCAGCAATAACAGCATTGTGATTTGTTGGCTGATCGAAATCTCCATGCCGTAAGCCTGAGCGATAAACATCGTCGCAAAGGTGCAATACATCATGGATCCATCCAGATTAAAGGAATAACCCACAGGCAATACAAAACTGGAGATTTTTTCTGAGCAGCCAAAACGTTTCAGACCCTGCAGTGTTTTCGGGTAAGCCGCTTCTGAACTGGCAGTAGAAAAAGCGAGGAGGATAGGTTCACGAATAAATTTCGGTAAACCCAAAACACGACTTCCCAAGAATACACTTCCCATCAACAGCAATAAGACCCAAAGGATGAGAATCGAACCGTAGACTTCCGTAACGAATGTGCCATAAGTCAGCAGGATACCCAGTCCCTGCTTGGCGATCAGCGCGGATATCGCACCAAAGACGGCAAATGGCGCAAAATTCATCACATATCCGGTCACCTTCAACATGATGTTGGCAATGCTTTCCATGACATCAACCACAGGCTTCGCTTTTTGTCCCAGCCCAGCGGCGGCCACACCAAAAAAGAGCGAAAAAACGACTAGCTGCAGAATTTCATTGGTCGCCATGGCTTCCACAACACTTTTAGGAATCGCATGCGTGACAAAGTCTTTCAACGTAATGGCTGCGGCACTGATCCCTGATTTTGCTGAAATATCAGGTAATGGCAAATTCAGACCAACACCAGGTTTCAACAAATTGACCATGATGAGGCCCAGTGTCAGAGAAACCAGTGACGCGGTCATGAACCAAGCCATAGACTTCATACCTACGCGCCCCACCGTGCTGCTATCACCCATTTTGGCAATGCCTACAACTAAGGTAGAAAAGACCAAGGGAGCGATAATCATTTTGATCAGACGCAAAAAGATATCGGTCAGAATTGAAATGTTTGATGCAAACGAGGCAATCGAGGAAGGATCAGCCACATTAGCCCGATACAAGTAGCCAGTGAGAATCCCCACCAACATACTGATCAGGATCATGGCTGTCAGTTTATTCATTTTCATTATAGTTTTATTCCTAAGTAGATGTAGTTAAAACAAAAAACATCCTGTCAGTGAGCCCTGTCCATGGTGGTAAATCAAAGCGGATGCATCATATATGCAGGTACATAGTTACAAAATCGCAGAAGGGATAGAGAGAAAAGCGTAAAAATGTATCCAGATATTCGGTGGAATTTACTACAAATAGCGAGATATTTGCAAAGTTATGTCTCTTTATAATGAATAAAAATTCATTATAAAGAGACAGCAGGGGTATAAATCACTAGATATGTTTTGTCTATTTTATATTCAGATGCCCATATCTGAATGCCCGTGGGTATGACAAATCAGACAGATGCGGCCACGGCATCATTTTCAGATGCCAACTCGATCCGGTTACGCCCATTTTGTTTCCCTCTCTGCAATGCGATGTCAGCACGGATCAGGCATTGATTAAAATCCTCATCAGGTAATAACTCAGCGACACCAAATGTCATAGAAACCGAAATACTCTTTCCTTTTACATTAAACGGTTCGGTTGATAATTTTTTCTGTGCTCTCAGTGCTATTTTCTCTGCGGAATCAAGAGAGCCACCCGGTAATAACAATAGAAACTCACTGCCGCCCCAGCGCGAGGCGCGATCATTGTGACGAACCGATGCATGTAATATCTGAGCGACATAGACCAGAACATCATCTCCTGTGGCTTGGCCATATTGTTCATTGAGTAATTTAAAGTGATCAATATCTGCAATCACTAATGCCATGGGTTGACGGGTATGTGAAGAGGATGAAAACAACTCATCAATCTTGTTCAAAATGGCATAGCGATTATGTAATCCGGTTAATTGATCAGTTAAAGACGATTCGGTAGAGGAGACATCTTGTTGTAACAAGGTTTTATACATATGGATTTGGTAAGTAAGCCCACCAATGGCAATGGTCATGTTTGCGTAGCGCATCAATTCGAGAAAAAGGGGCGATAACTCAACCATGGCTGGCTTGCTATAAGAGTGATAATCCAACACCAGGTAAAACAAAATAATGAGTTCAATCAGATAAATTCGCTTGGTCTGACTACAACTCGTATACAGAAAACACATGGGGATCAGCATTAGCAAATAGAAGTGAAAACCTGAATACCATCCAAGGACTTCACTGGAGATCAGGGCATGACCCGCGAGATCAATCCAGAATAAAGTGGCTATAGCTCTAAATGAAGAAGAGGCGATAAGCCATATCGCAGCCGCATAAAGCAGCAAGCTACCAATATTTGTGACAATCAGTACCGGAATTTTCAAGATAGAGAACAGTAGTATGAAAACAGAATGAACGGAACAAGCAACAATGATCGCTTGGCGTACAAATGAAAGAAAAGAATCCGAACCCATCGTTAGCTGTTTCATAAACATGCAACCTATAGAAAACAACATTAATGTATTTTAAAGATGGCACATTTTTATTAGTTCAGCAGGACGGATTCGACATGATTTGAGAATGGTGGTGAGATCGCGGTCAATAAATGATGGTTAGATGAACGATGAGGTTAAAAAAACATCGCTCGATAAAAACTTCATAAAAAGCACTTGATCAAAAAAGATCGGCCCCTATAATGCGGCCCCACTGAGACGGCAGACGCCGCAACGAGTTGAGATTCAGCACGTTAACTCAGTAAAGATTCAAGTTGCCAAGCCGTTTGTGATAAACACCGCTTGACAACGAAGAGGGAAAGCGTATGATTCGCCTCCCTGGCCTAACAGCCACGCTCTTTAACAACATATCAAGCAATCTGTGTGGGCACTTGCGTAGATTGATTAGATTGAAAAAATTTAATCAATG